>DASSAY010000229.1:0-3915 GCA_035699185.1 Balneolaceae bacterium
TGAATACCATCCTCACCTTTAAGGGCTTTGTTATAAAACTTTTCAAGGCCGGTCATGCCATTCATTTCATAATTCACAAAGCCCAAGACGTGCGCGGCTAAAGACCCAAAATTGTAACGACGTTGGTATTCTTCTTCAAGAATAAGCGCACGCAGGTCAAGGCGGTAAAGAGCATCGTAAGCTTCGGGATCAACCTGTTCATTTAGCATCACATACCGGTCGCGTGGTGAAGCAGCCTTTACTTTTTGCAGGTATTGGGCGCTTGAAATCGAAGTATAAGCGGCCAGGGTATCACAAATCTGGCGTATTTTTGAATGAGTCAGTTCAGGGATTTCAGGATCAATTGCTACTTTATAAGTTACCGAATTCGTAACCAGCAAGGTTCCGTCCGAATCGTAAATATTTCCACGCTGAGCGGGGATGGGGATATAATCAATCGTTTGTTCGCTCCAGAGCTCGCGCAGTTCATCCCCGGCCATAAAATTGATACGAAAAAGCTGCATGCCGATGGCGCATGGCACCAAAAGTACCAGTCCAAAGACCATAAACATACGGGTTAATATGGCTGAGCGGTGGTCTTCCAACTATTCTTTCACCTCAATTATTCTTTCGGCAGGCCCGCCGTTAATCAAGCCCATACCCTTAGCTTTTTCATAGATTTGGGCGGGTCCCGTCATTCTGTCGTACTTTAACTGGTAGCTGTTATTCAAGCGTCGGGCTTGATTATATTCCCTTTCGAGCTGCTGAACTTCGCGCAACAGTTGTTGGGTTGCGAAAACGTGACTGATGTATAAAACTCCGAATATTCCCAATGCGATGGCTCCGACAATCACTTTCCACGGTTTTACTTTTGGGAGTGAAATGCGGTTCTTATTTTTCTCTTCTTCCAGCTTTTGTCCATAAACCCTGTGATTTTTGGACGTTTTATGAGTGGTAGAACTTTTGCCGCCCACGCCGTTTTTGCGTTTATTCGGGCGAACTTTTTCTCTTTTCATCGGTGATTTTACAAGCATGCTACACCTCCGGATGATTTATTTTTTGAGCTACCCGCATTTTAGCACTTCTCGAAGCGGGATTTTTTTCGATTTCTTCTTCAGTGGGACGAACAATGCCGCCCGAAATTTCTTCTAAGGGTGATAAAGGATTTCCATAAAAATCTTTTTCCACCTTTCCCTGATGGTTCCCTGCCTTAAAGAACTTCTTTATGATGCGGTCTTCTAAAGAATGATAACTGATGGCAGCAATGCGTCCCTCTACTTTTATCATTTCGAGTGATTGCTCCAGGGCTTCGCGCAGCATATCCAGCTCACGGTTCACTTCAATACGAATACCCTGAAAAACCCGTGCCACGCTTTTTATTTGATACTTTCCCGACACCACCGCCTCTACGGCTTCACGCAGTTCGGAAGTGGTTTCAACAGGGCGGCGATCTATAATTTCGCGGGCAATTTGGCGGCTCATCCGTTCTTCACCATAATGGAAAATTACATCACGTAAATCCTGGTATGAATATTCATTCACCACTTGATAAGCCGTTACGCCGCTGAGGTTGCCCATCCGCATATCAAGCGGACCTTCTTCTTGAAAAGTAAAACCTCGCCTGGCTTCGGTAATTTGGTGGGTCGAAACGCCGAGATCAAAAAGGATTCCGGATACCTTTCCGTGAAGTTCTGGGGGAATTAAACGAGAAAGGTATCCGAAGTTTCCTTTTATGGAAGAAAAACGAGGGTCGTCTCCGATGCGGGTGTTAGCTGCGGACAGGGCTTCATCATCCTGATCAATACCAATGAGCTGAGCATCATTATTTAGCTGAGACAGCAATGCCAGGCTGTGTCCGCCACCGCCAAGAGTTGCATCAATATAGATACCGCCGGAATCCGTGATTAAGTAATCTACGGACTCATGCAGCAATACCGGCTGATGCTCATAATATTTTTCATTCTTGCTCATGGTTATCATTATCACCCATAACACGCTCAAAAAGTTGCTGATACGATTCAAAGCTTAAGCCCGAATCGACGTCATCCAGTTTCTGTGGCGACCATACTTCAATACGTTCGCCGCTGCCGATAAAAATGGCTTTACCATCAATTCCGGCCCATTCTGTTAATTGTGAAGGCAGGGGAATGCGGTTTTGATTATCGAGGGACAGGTCTTCGGCGAAACGCAGGAAATTACGCTTAACCGTGCGGCCCTCTTTAGTAAAGCTGTTAATTTGAGAAAGTTGCGCTTCGACCTTTAGCCATTCGTCCTCCGGGTAGAGATAAAGGCAAGGTTCGAGGCCTCTGAGAATGGTAAACCGTTCTTGGGATTCGGGGTTCAATGCTTTACGCAGTTTAGCCGGGAAGCTAACGCGTCCTTTTTTATCAACACTATGTTCGTATTGGCCTTTAAAGCTTGGCATTGACCTGTCCCGGATTACCAATTATATTTCGAATTCGATGGAGTAGATAAGAACTTCCCACTTTCTCCCACTTCACCCCACAATGTACCCCAAAAGATTGGAATATGTCAAGCGCTTATGTACAAAAGCACATTAAAAGTTTTTTATGGAAGGATGATATAGAGGCTGGAAATCAAAAAGTGGACTTAAACGGCTGAAATGATGAATTCTTGAGAATATTTACATCACCTTTCAAAAAGAGGTGGTAAGGAGTGGATGGAATTTTGGTTTAATACAAGATAGCACAAATTTAAAAACATTTCTCAAGTGGTATTTAAAGCAATCAAGTTATAGCCTTTATATATGTCTTTAATTAATCTTGTTTTCCTTAAATATAAAGGTGATAATATTAGAAATTTAATAAGTTTTTGCATGATGAAGTAGATTGTGCTACCATATAAATAATTTCTAACCTTAAAAAATGAAAACCTATGAAAATGACGAGAATAATAGTTTGTATAGTTGCTTCGCTGGCTTTTATTTCATGTAGCAATCAAGAGTTAAATCCAACCCAACCTACCGTAGATGGTCCTGTTTCTGTACTTGGTAGTGCTCACGCCAAGGCCAAAACCACTGGCAATTTAGGGACTAAAGTTATTGCTCCGGGCCTATTAGGGGCAATGAAAGTTAGTGAAACGGGGGAAGGTGAATGTGTGATGTCCATCAAACCCATTGAGCGCGATATTTCTGCATTTAAAATTTCTTCATATTCAGCTAAACCCGGTACATCTGGCATAACGGTAACTACTCAAAAACAGGGAAATGGCACTGCTAACATTATCGTGTATTATCTTGGTTTTACGCCTGAAGCCCGGGCAGCTTTTCAATCTGCAGTAGATATTTGGGCTTCTAAACTAAATTCTGATGTTGATATTTATGTGCTTGCACAATTTGCTCCGCTTGGCCCGGGCGTTTTAGGTTCCGCAGGTTCTTCACTTATTATTCGTGATTTTCCCGGTGCTCGCCGGAACACCTGGTACGGCAATGCACTTGCTGATAAATTAGCCGGACAAGATTTAGCGCCTGCCTATTTCGATATTGTTGCCAGTTTCAGCAGTGCTTTCCCGAACTGGTATTTTGGCACTGATGGAAATCCCCCTGCCAACGAATTTGATTTCCGAACGGTAGTACTTCATGAATTGGGCCACGGGCTGAACTTTTTCGGAGGCATGAGCTATAATCCATATACAGGCGCAGGCTTTTATGGTTTTGGAATTCAGCCTACGCTTCCTACTATCTTTGACCAATTTACAAGCACTCGCCCCGGCCGGCAATTAGTTAAAACCAATAAGTTCCCTAATCCGTCTGTTAAATTGGGTAATGCTTTAATTGGTGAACAAATTGTTTTCAGTGGACATCATACCATTGCTGAAACTCAAGGAGATCGAGCCGTCCTTTATACTCCTGAATATTGGAGTCCCGGCTCCAGCTACTCGCACCTGGATGAAAGAATCTATACCGGAACGATAAAC
>DASSAY010000230.1:0-4449 GCA_035699185.1 Balneolaceae bacterium
GCCACCGCTCGCGAAGTAGGTATTCAACAAGGGAAGCATGTTATTGTGGTGAACGACGGGCCCGGTTTTTACACTACCCGCATACTGGCTCCCTTCATGAATGAAGCGCTGATGCTGCTGGAGGAAGGTATTTCAATCGAAGAACTGGATGAAGATATGAAGCAGTTTGGCTTTCCCGTAGGCCCTGCTGCCCTTTTTGATGAAGTAGGAATTGACGTTGCGGCGCATATCACGGGAGTGTTGAGTGATCTTTTTGCGGAGCGCGGGGTAAAGCCCAACCAAAAACCTACTGAACTTTTTAAAAACGGCTACAAAGGCAAAAAGAACAAGAAAGGCTTTTACCGGTATGAACAGGAGGGTTCTAAAACGAAGAAAAAAGAGCCGAATTCAGCCATTTATGAGTTCTTTGGCGGGACAGAGCGAAAATCATTCAACCCAAAAACCGTTCAACAGCGAATGGTTTTGACGATGGTGAATGAAGCGGCGTGGTGCCTGCAAGATGAAATCCTGCAAAATCCAACGGATGGAGATTTGGGTGCGGTGCTCGGCCTTGGTTTTCCACCTTTTATCGGGGGGCCGTTTCGATATATTGATCGCGAAGGATCGGATGAAATCGTATCGCGGCTGGAAGATTTTGAACAAGAACATGGCCCCCGATTTAAGGCTGCTGATATTTTGAAGGATTATGCTTCTTCTGGGAAGAAATTTCATAGGGAATAGTTAAATCAATGTCTCAACCGGTTGTGAGGGAGCTCTGCTCCCGAAACGTTCGGGAGTACAACTCCCTCACAACTAAAAGAATAGTTAAATCACCGTTTAATTTGATATAAAAATTGTTCCGAAGCTGTTTCACAGAGTTGCACGAAGGAGACACAAAGGGGCACAGAATAGACCTTCATCATTCGAAACTCCTTGTTTCAATATTCGACATTCTAATCAATTGTTCCCTGCCTGCAAAAATGGTATCTTTAGAAGCTATTAAAAAACCTATGTTTGTAACTTAACTTTATTATTTCATGTTTACTTCAGCACTTTTTTTTATGGGATCTCCCGATCAGGCGGGATGGATGAACCTGATTTTTCTGGCGGCTATTTTTGGGATCTTTTATTTTTTCATTATTCGTCCCCAAAAACAGCGCCAAAAAGAAATTCAAACGATGGTCGATAACCTCAAAAAGGGAGACAAAATCGTAACCTCAGGAGGAATGCTCGGCCAGGTAAAGACCGTTGATGATGACACCGTACTTGCGGAAATCGACAGCGGCGTGAAAGCACGTTTTAAAAAAAGTGCTATTACGGATGTAAATCCCAATCAAAAATAAATAAAAGAACTTTTTATGTCCGCAGAAATTACTTTTGATAGTATTGAATCGGCCATTGAAGACATCAAACAAGGCCGCATAGTTATTGTCGCGGATGATGAAGACCGCGAGAATGAAGGTGATTTTGTGATGGCCGCCGAAAAAGCCACGCCCGAAGCCATAAACCTGATGGCTAAGTACGGTCGCGGGCTGATTTGTATGCCTATCACTCGCGAAAAAGCCTATTCGCTGAATCTCGATTATATGGTAACCGACGGTGATCCCGATGAAGCGGCTTTTACGGTTTCTGTCGATCATAAAGAGTTGACTACCACTGGTATTTCTGCCGCTGATCGCTCTAACACCATCACTGAGCTTATCAGAAAAGATGCTTTGCCGGATGATTTTCGTCGACCGGGCCATGTTTTTCCACTCATCGGCGCTAACGGCGGCGTGCTTCGTCGCGCGGGACATACCGAAGCGGCTATCGATTTGGCGCGCCTTGCGGGACTAAAACCGGCGGGCATTATCTGCGAGATCATGAAAGATAACGGGGCGATGGCGCGTGTGCCCGATCTTGTGGAAATCGCCAAAGAGTTTAACATGAAGTTCATCACCATCAAGGATCTCATTGCGTACCGGATGAAAAACGAGTCGCTGGTACGCAAGTTGGTAGCGGTGAATTTGCCTACGATTTATGGTGATTTCACCCTGCACGCTTTTGAAGAACGCCTCACCGGCGATCATCACCTGGCGTTGGTTAAGGGTGAATGGAATGAAGGCGATCCCGTACTGGTGCGCGTTCATTCTTCTTGTCTGACCGGAGATATTTTTGGCTCCAAGCGCTGTGATTGCGGCGAGCAGCTACATCAAGCCTTGTTGCATGTTGAAAAAGAAGGCAAGGGCGTGGTGTTGTATATGAACCAGGAAGGCCGCGGCATCGGGCTGGTCAATAAGCTCAAAGCCTACAAATTGCAGGAAAAAGGCATGGATACGGTTGAAGCCAACGAGGCACTGGGCTTTAAACCAGATCATCGTGATTATGGGGTAGGCGCTCAAATTTTGCGTTCGCTGGGCATTTGCAAGATGCGGCTGATGACCAACAATCCGGTAAAACGGGTGGGACTAAAAAGTTTTGGCCTTGAAATGGTAGAACGCGTTCCCATCGAAGTGGGTGCCTATCCCGAGAATGTGCGCTACTTAAAAACCAAACGCGATAAACTGGGCCACGAGCTGGAACTGGATGAACTTGATCCCCATAGCCCTAAGTTTTTGGATAGTATTGTTACTGAAGAGTAGTTTTGAGTTGAGTCATGAGTTGTGAGTCTTGAGTAGAAAACTCATGACTCACGACTAACATTCTCCGGTTCTTCTCTCTCATCACCTTTCTCCCCCTCAAAAGGCATAATTCTTTTATGAAAAAGCAGCATTGAGATGATGGCTACGCTTATGGCAATATCAGCGACATTAAAAATGTAGGGGAAAACCGGCCAGCCGTTTATATTTAACGTAAAATGAATAAAATCAACTACGTGTCCTTCTAAAACACCGCCATACCCACCAATTTTTGCCATTACCAAGCGGTCAATAATATTTCCGATAGCCCCTCCTAATACCAATCCCATGCAGACCAGATAGCCTGCCGTGGCCTCCTCCCGATTATACATTATATAGGTAAAAATACCCAGCGTAGCAATGATAGCAATAGTGCTAATCACTTCAGTCGAAGCCCACTGCATACCCAGCGCCATTCCCGGGTTTTGAGTATAATGAAAAGCCAGCCAGCCCGGAATAATTTCATAGTTCTGCCAGGCCGGAGAAAGACGAATCCAGTGCTTGGTGATCTGATCCAGAATGATCACGATTAACATCGGAGCCGCAAGTGCCGTAACTTTTTTGCTATTCAACGAAATACTCGGTTTATAGGAAAAATTATTTATCGACGCTTCAGCTTCGCTTCAATACTTAACTGTGTATGCGGAACAGCTTCCAGTCGCCCCTTAGAAATTTTCTTCCCCGTCACCTTGCAAACCCCGTAGGTTTTATTATCAATGCGCTTGAGGGCGTCATTCAAATAACGGATAAATTTTTTCGTGCGGTTAAAAAGCATATACGTCTTTTCACGCTCCTGGGCATCGGTGCCGGCATCGGCCATGTGGAATGAATAAGCCGATTCATCGGTAGCATTCTCCATACTGTCACGCAATGAATTCTGGAGCGATTGCAGTTCCTGCTCCGCATCTTCACGTTTTTTTAGAATGATGGAACGGAAATACTCCAGCTCCTCATCAGAATATGGAGAAACACGATCTCCATTTGTAGAATTTTTCTTTACTGTTGTCATAATAGTTCATTTTCTTAATTAGGATTTCTTCGAATAGAAATAGTAGATTCCCCGTCACCTATTTCCCATGTTTTCACAAAATCTGATACTTCAAGTTCATGGGCGGCAATTTCTTCGGCCAGCGTTTCGCTTTTGATGTACTCCTCCAAATTATCAACGGCTTCTTCGAGCAGTTGAGGCCCTTTAAAGCCAATGGTGATACGGTCAACCACATCAAAGTCGGCCTCTTTACGCATATTTTGAATGCGATTTACAAATTCCCGCGCCAGTCCTTCCTGAACGAGTTCGGGACTCAGTTCAGTATCTAAAGCCACACTTAAGCCATTTTCGGTCTCTACGGACCAACCTTCAAGCCCCGTTCGGTTGATGTCCAGTCCTTCGCGATCCAAACGGATAATCTCGCCATCATCCAAATTTAATTCAATAGATCCGGTTTGCTCAAATTTAGTAATTTCTTCGGTCGTTAGCGCTCTTATTTTCGAAGCCGCCGCTTTCATTTTGCCACCGAGCTTCTTGCCAAGTACCGGATAATTCGGTTTAGCTGATTTGTGAACAATACCCGAATCATCATCAACAAACTGAATCTTCTTAACATTAACTTCATCCAAAATAATTTCCTCAACCGACTCGATAGCCTGCCGTTCACCATCCTCATCAACCGGCAGAATGATACGGGACAGCGGTTGACGCACATTGATTTCAATTTTGTTACGCAGGCTCAAAACCATAGATGAAATTTGTCGCGCCAGCTTCATCCGGTGCTCAAGCTGCTTGTCGATCGCGGTTTCCTCAACCGTAGGATAG
>DASSAY010000231.1:0-3597 GCA_035699185.1 Balneolaceae bacterium
TAATATCCTGATCTCTCATAGATTTACAGAGTTCAAACCCATCTCCATCCGGTAATCCTAAATCAAGAATTATAAGATCGTATGAGTTTTGGCCTGCATACTCTTCACCCCCGGCGGCCGTTTCGGCGAGATCAACATTGAATTCATTTTTTTCTAAAACAGCCCTTACAAGCGTTCGTACGGATGGATCATCCTCTATGACTAATACATTCATGACTAATAGATTTGTCCCTTAATTAAAACCAGCACGTTTATCATTTACCTGATTATAATCAACTGAATGCAAATATGCTAAGTTTATATTAGAAAACCTTTTTAATTTGAGTATTTAGTTAAAAAATATTTTACAAAGTCCACTAATAAATAAGCTTTCTGCCTTTCGAAAAGCATTGATTCAAAGATAGTTTTAACCTAAGTTATCACGCCTTCAGGTTCTCAATAATTTTTTATCTCAGACGCCCAATGAAAGATACTTCCCGATTTACGGATATTCGTTATTCCTTAACCATTACCCTTTTTATCGCTTTTGTTTTTCTGGCTCATGCCTGTTCAACCAGTAAAGAAGCTGCGGATCCTGAACGGCCCGGCCAGGTTGCCATAGATCAAAAAAGTATCCTCACTCAAATCGACTCACTTTCGGTTGACAGCTCACAAATTCCTCAACCGGAGCCCGACAAAGTTACCGCAAACGGCGATACCGTTATCATTGACTTGCTGATGGAAAAAATGACGTTGCAAGAGAAAGTCGGGCAGCTTTTTTTCATTCCGGCTAACGGATATTTTAAAAGCAGTGATGAAGATGCGTTTCAGGAGTTGGTGTCGAAGGTTAAAGAGCATGACGTAGGCGGAATCATTTTCTTTAGCGGCAATATTTACGCCCAGGCCGTTCTTACCAATAAATTGCAACGCATCAGTAAAATTCCACTTTGGATTACCCAGGATATGGAATACGGAGCCGCTATGCGTTTAGACCGCGCTACCCGTTTTGTCCCTGCCATGGGCGTTGCCGCTACTCAAAATCCTGATTACGCTTATTGGGTAGGCAAAATTACGGCTCGCGAAGCTAAAGCGCTTGGGGTGAATCAAATTTTTGCGCCCGTTTTGGATGTCAACAACAATCCCGAAAACCCGGTGATTAATGTGCGATCTTTTTCGGCAAATCCCGATACGGTAGCTTTGTATGGAAACCGGTTTATTGAGGGAGTGAGATCGGAAGGAATCGTAGCCACGGGCAAGCATTTTCCAGGCCATGGCGATACATCCATCGATTCACACCTTGCGCTGCCATCGCTGAATTTTGATTACGCTCGTCTCGATACGGTTGAACTCGTGCCTTTTCGGGCGGCTATCAACAACGGCCTTAAAAGTATCATGAGCGCCCACATTGCCTTCCCGAAACTCAGCAATCATTCCGGCCTGCCCGCTACCCTTGATTCAACCATCCTGGAAAGAATTTTAAGAGATTCATTGAAATTTGATGGTTTAGTAGTCACCGATGCCCTTGAAATGAAGGGCATTTCATCCCATTTTTCGCCGGGTAATGCGGTTATTAAAGCGCTAAAAGCCGGTGCGGATGTGATGCTGATCAGTCCCGATATGCTCACTGCCATTCATGAGGTTGAAGTCGCCGTTCGCCAAGGCCGATTGCCCGAAAATCAGGTCAATCACTCCGTAAGAAAACTGTTAAAATGGAAAAAACAGCACGGACTTTTTAAGGATAGTCATGTTGATGTCAGCTCGCTCAGTTCAAAAATAAATACCCGCGCCCACGAACTTATAGCGGCGGAAATCAGCCGGAAATCACTTACACTGGTTAAAAATAAGGGTGGTATCCTGCCGATCAGGGCTTTTGAATATCCCGAAATAATGGTAGTTACGGTGAGTGATGACGTATCGAACGGATCATCGCTGGCCCGGCGAATGCGCCGCTATCATCCTTATGTGATCTCGCATGTGCTGGATGTCCGGAGCAGTAAAAAAGAAAAGGAAGAAATGCTCGAAGATGCCCGCGATGCCGATTTAATTATCATCGGTTCCTTCATTTATGTGCAATCGGGACAAGAAGTGCAGCTTAGCGAAGAGCATCAAAAATTCATAACAAAACTTATTCAGGATAAACCTTCGGTGCTCGTTGCTTTTGGAAATCCTTATGTGGTACAGGATCTGCCCAAAACCGACGTACAGCTGATGGCGTGGGCGGCGAATGAAGCACAAGTCGGGAGTGTGGTTCCGGCCCTGTTTGGGGGCTCTGAAATCAGCGGACGGCTGCCTATTGAAATTCCGGGCATGTATGAAATCGGAGACGGTATCACCCTGCCGCAAACAGCGCTGCGATACGGACGTCCTGAAGTGGTCGGGATTTCGAGTGATTCTCTTCACCAAAAAATAAGCCATATCATGCATGAAGCCATCTTTGATTCCACTTTTCCCGGCGGGGTGGTTGCCGTGGTCAAAGACGGTGTCATCGCTTTTCAAGAAGGCTTCGGCTATTACACTTACGACAAAGTGAAACCGGTAAGAAATAATACGATCTATGATCTGGCTTCGCTCACCAAAGTAGTTGCCACCACACCGTCTATCATGAAGCTGATTGATGAAGGAAAAATCAGCCTTGATGATAAAGTGGGCAAGTACATTCCAGAGTTTCGAAAAGGCAAAAAGAGCCAAATTACCATTCGAAACCTCTTGCTGCATAATTCGGGACTTCCCGCTTTTCGCGTGTACGTGGATGAGCTCAAAACCGAGGAAGAAATTATCGAGGCTATCAAAAATGAACCACTCATTTACGAGCCCGGCACCACGTATGAATACAGCGACCTCGGCTTCATTTTGCTGGGAGAAATTATTGAAAAAGTTTCAGGAAAGCCGCTGGATGAATTTGCGCGACGGAATTTTTACTATCCGCTGGGTATGAGTTCCACCTGGTTTAACCCTAAAAAAGTGGGTGGATGGGTTTCAAACCGCATTCCACCGGCAGAAATTGATACCGTTTTTCGAATGAAAAAAATTCAGGCTGAAGTTCATGATGAACGAGCCTGGTATTTGAACGGCGTTGCCGGTCACGCGGGTTTATTTTCCAGCGCAGGTGATTTAGCCATCTATTGCCAAATGCTGCTCAATAACGGCTCGTATGCGGGCAGGCAATATCTTGATCCCGCTACCGTCGCCATCTTTACTAAGCGGCAATCCGAGCAGGTTCATCGCGGCTATGGATTTGATATGAAAAGCCCGGGTTTCAGCACGGCGGGACAGCTGACCAGCGATAAAACCTTCGGGCACCTTGGCTTTACCGGAACCAGTTTCTGGATTGATCCTACGCGCGATTTAGCCATCATTCTTTTAACAAACCGCACTTGGCCGTTTCGCGATCACGGACCAAGCCTTGCACCCGTTCGCGCCGCCGTTTCCGATGCGGTGGTTTCGTCAATTGTGGAGGAATGAGCCGAAATGTAAGAAATATAAAGTAAACTATAAATATTCCCTGCGCCCCCTTCAAAGGGGGACTTCTATTGAATTATTTGAAATAATTCAGAACATTTTTTTCTTGATAAAAAATATCTTTTGATACTAAAATCAATCCGCTGATTCAATCAGCGG
>DASSAY010000232.1:0-2502 GCA_035699185.1 Balneolaceae bacterium
AATATCGCTGTGAGTAAATCGACGTTGCTGAATAGTATCTTCTTTATAAGTCTCGTATTCATCATACATCTTCTCCGCGAAAGAAAACTGCTGCGAATACCCAGTTTTCACGATTAATAAAAGAAGGATGAATAAGCTAAATTTTTTCATGTCAAAGTGGTTTAATTAAAGTCTTGATCAATAGGTTTTAAAATTAGTATAAAAACGCAGTTATTCATAATAACGATTGCGCCTGTCAATTTCTCTAACAAGCAGTGTTACAATCATCTTGTAAGGGCAACTCATAAGCTTTCTTAGACCTGGAAGCATAGGAAAGAATCAGTAAAGAAATCTTTTTAATATTCATCATATTTACTTATTTCTTACAAGGGCCTTTGCAAAACCTTACTGTCATTGCGAACGAAGTGCGGCAATCTCCTCTCTTAGCTGTAGCAGGGAGATGCTTCGCGGCTGCTCGCAATGACAGCTTGCGTTATTTGGGTTTTTGTAAAGGCTCCCTTATGCGCCTCAGGCGGCTATAATTTTAAAGATAAATACCACCATAATTTGATGAAGCCAATCCACTTTAAAAGTTTTTTCGCAGTAGTGTTAACAGTTTTGAGTGTTGCTGCTTGTCAATCATCTCAAAAACTGACAAGGCAAAAGCCAATGGTTGAAGCAGCAACATCACCCTTAGCGGTAATGTTCGACACTTCAACCGTTTTTACATCAAATATTACCGGTTTCGCCCTTTACGATCCCGTGAAGGATTCTATGATTTACGGCCAAAACGAAGCCCGATATTTTACGCCCGCTTCTAATACCAAACTCTTTACTTTTTATACCGGTCTTAAGATCCTGCCCGATTCGCTGCCCGCTTTAGAATATGTTATCCGGGGTGATTCGCTGATTATCTGGGGAACCGGCGACCCGTCTTTTCTTCATCCCGATTTTGGCGTTGATACGGTTTATAATTTCCTCAAAAACAGTAACCGAACCATCTATTATTCCGATTCGCATTTTAACGACAAGCGCTTAGGTCCCGGCTGGGCGTGGGATGATTATAACTACTATTATTCCACGGAAAAATCACCCTTGCCGATGTATGGCAACTTTGTGCGGTTTAAAGTGCAGGAGGTGGAGGTAGAAGAATTAGCCAAAACAGATGAGGGTTTTGCAGTATCGCCCGCTTATTTCCGGTCAACAATTAATGAAATGCCTGAAGCAGACGGGCCGCTTTTGTATCGGGATGTTGACGAAAACAGCTTTGCCTATAAACCCGAGGCCGATACTGTTACTTATACGATTGATAAACCCTACCATTACACTCCCGAACTGATCGTCAATCTGCTTTCAGATACGCTTCATAAGCCCGTTCAGTATATTGAAATGGAGAAGCCGGATTCAGCAAAGATGCTGTACAGCATTCCGACCGATACCGCTTTTAAACGGATGCTCAAGCCGAGTGATAATTTTATTGCCGAGCAGTTGCTTTATGTCGCTGCTTCTCAGCTTGGAATGCCCCTTGAAACGGAGCGGGTGATTGAATACATGCAAAAGAACTACTTGGGTGATTTGCCGGATGAGCCCCAGTGGGCGGATGGATCGGGCCTTTCGCGATATAATTTGTTTACGCCGCGTTCTATGATTCGTCTGTTAGAAAAAATAAGTGCGGAGTTTGATTATGACGAAAATCTCTTTGCCCTGCTGCCGGCCGGCGGTGAATCGGGTACCATCAGCAATTTGTATGCTAATCGTGATGGTGGCTCACCCTATGTTTTTGCCAAAACCGGTACACTTAGCAATAATCACTGCCTAACAGGATTTATCATCACTGAAACGGGCCGAAAGTTGCTGTTCAGCTTTATGAATAATCATTATGTCACACCCACCTATGTTGTTCAAAATGAGATGGAGAAGATTCTGTGGTATATTCATGAGAATTTGTAGAAGTGGCTAAAAATCCCCTTCATCATATCGTCGAGCCAGCCGTTCTTCGTTGACGCGCTTTAAATCTCCTAACTGAGCAGTATTCAGCGCCGCCAGCGTCATTTCGCGTTTGCCCAAAGCTCCTTGCGCACGGGCCACTTTCCATCCTGCCGAAGCCATCGCTCCCCGCGCTTTCGATGCCGCGCAGTAAGTGGAAAGAATAACATCATCCGAACTTAAATTTCTGAGTTTCTTGAAAACATTTCCAGTCCATAGATCGGGATTTGCATCGGGAGAAAAGGCATCATGAAAAATGAAATCGACTTTTATGTTTTCGGGATGAAACTCATCAAACATGCCGTAAAAAAGCTGAACGGAAATATTGTTGAGGAGAGTGAATTCATTCATCCCTGTAGAAAGATTGCTAAATAAACCGGTTATCCCGGGAACAACATTCGGGTGATTTAGGTGTCCGCCGTAATTAAATTGCAGTGCAGTTTTAGCATCAAGCGGAAAACCTTCAACCGAAACATAGTTAATGCGAGCATCTGATTCTAATTCCAGGTAGTAATCCATCAGCAGCATTAGATTCAA
>DASSAY010000233.1:0-5400 GCA_035699185.1 Balneolaceae bacterium
CCCATTTCATACTCCAGCAGTTGTTGCTGCAGCCGGATGAGCTCTTCAAAATTCTCCATTTCTGCTGAATAGCTTTCGATAGCGATTTCCAAAGCGCGATTCGTTTTTGGAATCAGCCTATCTTCATACAGAGTGATCCTGTATTGGGCATCATGATATTCCTGCAGCCGTTTTTCCGCATCTGACGTTAACATGTTTTCCAGATTATTCTGTTGCTGTTCTATAGATCGTATGGTTAACCTGGCCTCCTGTTTTTGTGCCTTATAGCGGCTGCGGTACAGCGGTATCTTGATGGAAAATTTAGCCACCAGCGCAGTACGCTCGCCCGGCATCAGGGACATATACATGTAGTTGGGAAGCATGGCTTCAACACCTATGCTAAAAGAAGGCAGGCCGTCCAAACGTGCTTTTTCAAGGGCATATTGGGCAGCCTGTTTACGAAAATCGAGCCTGCTAAATTCAGGATTGCGCGTTACAATTTTTTGTAAAAGCTGATCCGGGACAAGCGCCAGGGTATGATGCTCCATGGGCATGGGCAGGTGGATCTCCGACTGTGGATCCCGATTCAAAAATGCATTAAACCGGGCCCGGAGTGGCTCCAGCCTTTCTTTCTTTTGTTTGATATTATTTTTGACTTTATCTATCTCCATTTGCAGACGAAGTACATCAACCTGGCCTGTTCTTCCGGTTTCATAGAGCGTCAAAGCGCGGGATTCCAGGGATTGCAACAATTCAAGATTTTCACCAAGAATTTTGAGGTGATGTTTTACTTCATACATTTGAAACCATACTTCCTTAATATTTCTGAACAATTCATTCCGGCTGTCTAAAAAAGAAGCCCGTTTTGCTTTCGCTAATTCCTGAACCCGGTCTTCAGCGGCCTCTAAAGTCCCAAACCAGGGGAATTGCTGACTGACTGAGATGCTCATACGGCTGAGGGGATTGGAATAGCTCATGGGATTAGTGAAATACATGAACATCACTTTTGGATCGGGCAGTGTACCCACCTGAGGGGCCTGCGCCAGCACAGCGCGATACTGATAGAATTCCGCTTTGAGCTTCGGGTTTTGCTCGGCCGCTATTTGAAGGTAATTTTGTAGTTGGCTGGTGGAATCGGGTTGTTGGGCTGTGGCCGCAATGGGAAATACTGTAAGGATTAAGAGAATTAATAGGTTTCTTATCCTTCCCCTTTTGGACCCACCCCAACCCCTCCCTACGACAGAAAGGCACTGTCGCAAGGAGGGGCTTTTTATACTATCCTTTTTCTTTTCGGTTGTCAGGTTTTTACAAATGAAAGAACTCCCCTCCTTGTCCCGATGGTTTTTATCGGGATAGGGAGGGGCCGGGGGTGGGTCAGAAAGGGCCTTTTGGTTCGGGAATGCAGCTCCCTCACAGCTTTTGATTGCCCCGTCCTTCAGGGCGGGGATTAAAGAGATATCTTTTAACAACCAGGGCTTTAGCCCTTCCTCGAGTTGTAAAGGACTAAAGCCCTGTTTTGGGGAAGCTTTACATGTCCCTGGCTTAAAGGCCGGGGCAATGGAGGATTGATTCTGGATTCTTAAATCTTTCATTTTAATTATCTTATTTAGTAGTCAAAATGTTAGAATCATCTGATTTCCGCTTCAATTGCCATTCTTTCCAAACAGCGTACATCACCGGCACCATAAACAAGGTTATGATCGACAGCGTCATGCCGCCTACGCTGGGGATGGCCATTGGGACCATAATATCAGAGCCGCGCCCGGTTGAAGTGAGCACGGGAATGAGCGCCAGGATGGTCGTAGCCGTAGTCATCATGGTGGGACGGATACGGCGTCCGGCTGCTTCCATGACAGAAGTGTGAATTTTTTCAACGTTGTTTGGTTCATCACGTTCAAAGACCTGAACAAGATAAGTAGCCATAACAACCGCGCCTTCTGTGGCAACTCCGAACAACACGAGAAAGCCCACCCAGACGGCGATGCTTAGGTTTACGGTGCCCATCTGGAACAGATTGCGAATATTCTGGCCAAAGATGTTAAAATCCATAAACCAGGGTTGGCCGTAGAGCCAAAGGAGGATAAAACCACCGGCCCAGGCCACGAATACGCTGCTGAAAATCATGGTAGTAACTGAAACCGAGCGGAATTGAAAATAGATGATCAGAAAAATTAAAAGCAGCGTAATGGGAAGTATCACCATAAGGTGCTTGGATGCTCGTACTTGGTTTTTATAGCTGCCTGCAAAAGTGTAACTGACGCCCGCCGGTATGGTTAAAGCGCCGGTTTCAATCTTTTGTTGCAGCAGGTTCTTCGCATTTTCAACAACCTCTACGGATGAAATACCATCCTGCTTGCCAAAAGTTACATAGCTCACCAGAAAAGTGTCTTCACTTTTAATAACCTGAGGGCCCTGCCGGTAAGTGATTTCAGCCAATTGTCCAAGCGGTACCTGGGTTCCTGTATTGGTAGGGACGAGCATATGCTTAATGTCGGAAGGTTCATCCCTGAATTCACGGGCATAGCGCACGCGAACGGTATAACGCTCTCGCCCTTCTACCGTTTCTGTTACCGGAATGCCGCCAAGCGCTACTTTTATAAATTGCTGCACATCTTGCATGGTGAGGCCGTAGCGGGCAATCTTATTGCGGTTTACCTCAATTTCGAGGTACGGTTTACCCACAACGCGGCTTGCAAAAACGGTTTGATCGATGATGCCCGGCACTTGTGTTAGCAGATCCTCAAGCTTAAAGCCGAAGGATTCAAGCGTCTTTAAATCAGAGCCTTTAATTTTAATACCCAAAGCGGCACGCATTCCCGATTGTAGCATGATTTGCCGCACCTGAATAGGCTGTAATTTAGGAGCTGAGGTGAGCCCGGGAATATGATCCGTAGCTTCTACAATTTCATTCCAGATATCATCGGGGGATTGGATATGATCGCGCCACTGGCGATAATATTTTCCATCTGAATCAGGGATAAGTTCACCGCTTTCATTTCGTACATATTCTCCATTTCCATTAACCCTAAAACGAATTCGTTCTCCTTCTTCATTGGTTTTATACTCCGTTTTATAAGTAATCAAAATCTCATACATTGAAACAGGAGCCGGATCGAGCGCGGATTCTGTACGTCCCATTTTACCTACTACATTCTCCACTTCTGGGATTGTAGCCACGCTCATATCAACCATTTGCATATATTCAATAGATTGTTCAACTCCTACATGTGGCATGGTGGTAGGCATCAACAGAAAGGACCCTTCATCAAGATCAGGCATAAATTCTTCACCCATACCGGGGAATGTTTGGGTGGCGGCTGTCCATGCCCCGGTTGAACGGATATTTACTCCAACGGCATCAAAGCCCGTGGCTACAAAG
Source organism: Balneolaceae bacterium (assembly GCA_035699185.1). Lineage (GTDB taxonomy): Bacteria > Bacteroidota > Rhodothermia > Balneolales > Balneolaceae > Fodinibius. The sequence goes on from DASSAY010000233.1 coordinate 3,359, forward strand.
CCGAAAACCGTAGCAAAACTGAGCCAGACCATCACGGCCCACAGCGATAAAACGGCCGGGATGGATAAAAACAGTCCTTTATGCTGGAGACACCATCTAAGCATCGGCCGGTAGTAATAGATGATGGCCCAAAAACCTCCCAGTATGAGTGCAAGAAGCAATGCTATAGTTACAAAGTTCAGGAAAAAGCCTGACTCCGGCCCCAACAGCAGCCAGTGGTGGGTTAACAACCAAGTCGTAGCAAATACGACAATGACTATATTTATGAATGGAATCCATTTGTGATATTGCTTATCAAGAAAAAGAGCGCTGCCGTTTAGCAGGCCGAAAGCCATGAGTACCAAGCCGGCCCAGGGTTCGAAAAGGAGGGCAATGATTAGTCCGCCGACCAAAAGCAGGCTATTCCAGAACAGTTTAACAGGCTTTTTCTTGATATTTATAGAGAAAAACCAGTGCGCGAAGGCAGGAATCAGTGTAAGGACAATGATCATAGAGGCTACCATGGCAAATGTTTTGGTGAAAGCAAGCGGTTTAAAGAGCTTGCCTTCGGCAGCTACCATGGTAAAGATAGGGAGGAAGCTTACAATCGTCGTAGTAATGGCCGTAACGATTGCCGGTGCTACTTCGCTTGAAGCCCTGAATATGATTTCCAGCAGCGATTCATCCGGCCCGGCCCGTTCCATATGCTGGAGAATATTCTCCGAGAGCACAATACCCATATCCACGATCACCCCAATCGCAATGGCAATACCGGTAAGTGAAACGATGTTCGCATCTACGCCTCCCAGCTTCATGGCAATGAAAGTCATGAGTACTGCTACCGGCAGCATCCCCGAGATGAGCATTGAAGTCCGCAGATTTAAGACCATGACTACGATGACGATAATGGTAATAAGAATTTCGAGTGTAAGAGCTTCTTCCAGTGTACCGAGCGTTTCATAAATAAGCTCTGAACGATCATAAAAAGGCACAATGGTAACCTGCGAAACGGTGCCGTCATTTAGCGTTTTGGTGGGAAGTCCCGGTGATATTTCTTCAATCTTCTTTTTTACATTGTTGATTACCTGTAGTGGGTTTTCGCCATACCGTGCTACGATAACCGCACCTACGGCCTCAGCTCCGCCTTTATCAAGCGCCCCGCGCCGGGGTGCGGGACCATAATTAACATTGGCGATGTCTCCGATATGAATAGGAACATTATTGTTTACCGCTACGACGGCTTTTTCAAGGTCTTCAAGGTTTTCGATATAACCGAGTCCGCGCACCAGGTATTCTACGTTATTCAGCTCCATGGTGCGAGCTCCCACTTCCGCATTACTTTCTTTAACGGCTTTAAAAACTTCGGTGAGTGTGATATCATAAACTTTCATCGCAGCGGGATTCACATCAACTTGATACTCCTTTACGAAACCGCCGATAGGAGCTACCTCGGCCACTCCCTGAGCCGAAGAAAGCGCATAGCCAACATAGAAATCCTGGATACTCCGCAGCTCTTGCAGACTCCATCCGCCGGTGGGATTTCCCTGCTTGTCGCGGCCTTCAAGCGTGTACCAAAAAATTTGTCCGAGAGCGGTAGCATCAGGTCCCAATCTTGGCTGAGCACCCTCGGGCAGTATACCGGGCGGTAAAGAACTTAACTTTTCGAGGATGCGTGCCCGGCTCCAATAAAATTCAATATCTTCTTCGAAAATGACATAGATATAAGAAGTACCGATCATAGAGCTGCTCCGGATGGACTTAACACCGGGAACATTTAGCAATTGAGTAGTAAGCGGATAGGTGATTTGATCTTCAATATCTTGCGGTGAACGTCCCGGCCAGGTAGTATAAACGATCTGCTGATTTTGGCCAAGATTCGGAAGTGCATCAACATGAACGGGATCTCGTGGCAAAAAGTCTATATCCCATGAAAAAGGTGCCACGGCAATGCCCCATCCTACAAATACAATCAGAAGTAAGACGGTTACTAACTTATTTTCAAGAAAAAAACGTATGATTTTGTCGAGCATGGATTAGTCGGGAGTCATGAGTAATGAGTCTTG
>DASSAY010000234.1:0-5745 GCA_035699185.1 Balneolaceae bacterium
ATTTTTGATGTGACCACCGGTCAGGAGACAACGATAACTTTACCCAATGTTTAATTTTATGAACAAATTCGTCTTGTTTTTATCAGTTATCCTGGTCGCGTTCTCAGCTTGTTCGGCGGTCAAGCCGCTACAAACAGAGCCGGTAAGAGACGGCTTGGAGAGCCTGGCGAGCGCGTCGCTGAGAGAATTGCCGCCGCCCCAAGAGAAAATCGTCGCCGCAGTATACCGGTTCAGAGATCAAACGGGACAGTATAAACCTTCGGAACGGGTAGCCAGCTGGTCAACGGCTGTAACCCAGGGTTCCACCTCTATTTTGATTAAGGCGATGGAAAAGTCGGGATGGTTTATTCCCATCGAACGTGCCGGGCTGGCGAATCTTTTGAATGAACGAAAAATTATTCATTCAACCCGCATCAATAATAATGATAATACCAACCTTCATCCCTTGCTATTTGCCGGCATCATTTTAGAAGGCGGCATTATCGGCTACGATACGAATATTATCACCAGTGGAGCGGGCATACGATATTTCGGAGCAGGCATATCCGGTCAATTCCGAAAAGATCGTGTAACCATTTATCTGCGCGCGGTGTCTACACAAACCGGACGTATTTTAAAATCGGTTCATACCACAAAATCCATCATTTCTCAACAGCTTAGCGGGGGATTGTTCCGCTTTATTGACACCAATCGGCTACTCGAAGCGGAGGTCGGCTTCACCTATAATGAACCTACCGTGATGGCCGTAACCGAAGCGATTGATGAAGCTCTAAAAAGGTTGATAATTGAAGGCGTTGATGAAGGCCTGTGGAATGCAATGGATGAAAAAGAATTCCATGCCTACACACAGACTCTTCAGCAAAATAAAGAAGATAAGGAGGAAGTCCGGCGAAACTATTTTGGCTTTTTGAGCACCAAACGGCTTAGAACAGGTTTCTCAGCTTCCGTTAATTTTACTTATGGTAGTCTTGTGGGCAATTACGCCACCGTTACCCAAAATCCGGGTATTGCCCTGCAACTTGAGCAATTCGTAAAGCCCGGCATTTCGCTGAAACTAAATGTAGTACGCTCGCAAATTGGTGCCACATACGTTTTTTCTGAGCCCTACACCAGCGCTGATATACTGTTGAATGCCTATATCACTCCCAGCCTGAACTTATCGCCATACGTAGGCTTTGGAGGCGGAGTGATTGCCTACGATCAATACAAGCGCTTTGCCGGAGCACGATTCTTTCCGGCTGCTACGGTTGAAGCGGGCCTGGATTACCGCCTGAATAACTGGCTGGGCCTTAAAATCGGACTCAACTACAGGTATTTGATTAAAGATGGCATTGACGGGGTGACGATTGGGACCATCCACGACCAGCAATGGAATATTTTTACGGGAATAACGATAAGCCCTGCTTTTTAGGGAATAAAAAAAATTGAGAAATAAAGAATATGGAGTAAAAATGAAGGCAACGCCGGGAAGCCTTACCGCGGAAAGCATCCACGGTAAGGGGAGAGAGCCCAACGTTGCCCTGTAAACTTGATTCGATGAATAATATATAGAATCGGATGATTTTTTGCAGGATCGTTCTTGCTCCTGATTTCCAATAGCAAAATGCTTGGAAAAAATAACCGTGGGGAAAATCCTCACACAACTAACATAAAAAACACAGGAGTAATACCATGAAAAAGTTAATCATGTTTCTATTCGCATGTGCGTTTGTCAGTCCTGCTGCTTTCGCGCAAACAAATACAGCCAACGTAGACCAAAAGGGAACAGACCATTTCTCCGGAGTGGCACAGATCGGTGCTAATCAAACCGCTGACATTACCCAGCGGAAATCTTCTAACGTAGCTTTGGTTGGCCAATATACAGATAACGACGGACCGCAATCTGCTGAAGTCATCCAAAAAGGTGATAACAACCGTGCGATTGTTCTTCAATCTCAAACAGGTGGTGGATCTAATGCCCCTGCCAACACTGCTTATATTGAGCAATTAGGCAGCCAAAACCGGTCATTCCAAAAAGAACTGGCTGGAAGCTATAATTCGAGTCAACATGTTTGGGGCTTGCAAAAAGGTACTCAAAACAGACTGGTCCAGATCGTTGAAGGCGGATATAATGTCTCGCTGAGAGCCGATCAAAGGGGCGACATGAACGAATCCAAACAAATAGCCGATGGTGCTTACATTAATGGAGAAGTCATACAAAGAAAAACCCAAAATGAAGCTACGCAAAAGCTGTATGATTTGAACGTTGACGCACTTATCACGCAAGATGGCTACATGAACCGTGCTACACAAACGTTTTCAGGCGGTATTTTTAGCCATACTACAGATGCTTTGATCGATCAAAAAGGCAGCCATAACAGGGCCTGGCAATATGGTAATGGCTATGATTTAAATGCTTCGCTTTATCAGAGCGGCGACTGTAACTGGTCTGTTCAGGCTCAACTCGGTACTGACCACTCCAGTACTGTTAGCCAAAGCGGCCATAGCAATGGTTCAATTGTATTTCAATACAATTAATAAGTTAACATGTTGAAGGCGCCCCTCAGCGGGGTGCTTTCTCTTAAAAAAAGGGGTTTATTATGAAAACCTTAACACTATTTATTTTAATAAGTGTGAGTGTTGCTTCGCTTTCCATGGGGCAGAAAAAAGACCGGGAAGTGTATCCCAAGCAGATTTCTATCGCTCATAATGAGGCGGTTCGAAATTTTAGCCAGGATTTTGTTACAGCTTTTTTAAATAATTTTTCGCTGGATGATCTCAATCAGGCTACCGGAGAACTCGGCCAGCTTTCTGTGATCAATATGAAGGGAGATTATAACTTTGCTTTGATGCTTCAGCGCGGATTTAATAACACAGGCATCATCAATATTGTGGGCAACAAAAATGAAGCTACCTTAGAGCAGAAAGGCAACGGATTGTTTTCCATACTTAATGTTTATGGAAGGTCTAACCAGCTTCATGTCGTACAGCGGGGCCAGGGCCTTAAAAACGGCCTGCAATTGTCAGGCTCGGGTATTAATGTGGGCGCTTTTCAAAACAATAATGGGATGATGTTGATTCAAAGAGGCGCAGGAGCAATTCCTTTGACCATTCATCAAACGGGGCAAACCACACCGATTATTATCAGAAATAACTAACAAACGTTAACTAAAACTTAGAAATATGAAGAATGCTTTAATGTATATTTTAGGGGCCTGTCTGTTGGCTTTTTCGGGCTGTTCTCAAGAGATCATAGAGCCGGAACATTACGGCAGTATCGAGGGAACGGTGATTAACAGTTTGACCAACAATGGCATACAAAGCGTAAGCATTGAGACATCACCGGCAACTGAAGTAGTGCTAACCGGCAATAAAGGCCAGTTTAAACTTACCGAAGTGCCTACGGGTAAATATGTAATTAAGGCTAATAAGCCGGAATTCGGCTTAAAATCAGTGAATGTACTGGTGCGGGAGGGTGAAGTGTCATCTGCTAAAATAGTGTTAGAAGCGGATGGACAAAATTCTTCCGCTTCTTTAAAAGCCGATGTAACCTCCTGGTATCAAACGGGCGCGTCCGACAGCTCTTTTGTGGAGATCGAGTACCGGGTGCATAATACCAGCAGTTCAACCATGCTGAAACATTTTGAAGTATATTTCGACATTCATAACAACCGGGAGACCTTGTTTTATGAAGTGGCCGATACCGCCTTAAATGCCGGAGAGACCGATTTTGGATCATTCAGAAAGTTCGTGCGTGATGTAACGGTTGATTCAGTCGTTGTTTCCGGCACTTGGGTGAAGGAAAGTTCGGGGTGAGGTGGTTTAAAAATACATTTTGTGAAGCATATCTTAGATTGATAAGAAAAAATATACTAAAAGTCATGGAACAGGAATTACTGATTCCATAATTGCTTCTACTGTCTTCTATCATAAAATGCATCTTGCTACACTCCACCAAAAGCATTATCCCATGATTGAAAGTTTAATTATTCCCTTCAGGAAATTAAATTAAGTAGCAAACGAACTTCCGCAGCCGCAGGTTTCGGTGGCATTTGGGTTATCGAAAGTAAAACCGCGAGCGTCAAGTCCATCGGGGTAATCTACAGAAATGCCTTTTAGATACATCAGGTGCTTGGGAGCAACCAAAATTTCAATATCATGGCTCACCAGCACCTCATCTTCATCCGTCTTGTAGTCAAATCCGAGTTTATAGCTTAAGCCGGAGCAGCCTCCGCCTTCAACCGCTACACGCAGGCGTAATTCATTTTCTAAATTTTCGGATGATCGGATTCTTCTGATTTGCTTGGCGGCGCGTTCGGTAAGCTGAACAGGCGGCCCGCTGAATTCAACATCAGGCAATTCCATTCCACCGGGTGATGGTTCTTCCTCACCGCCATCATCAATAAGATCCGCAATTACACTATCTAAATTTTCTTCCGGTTCAGGCATTACAATAAATCATCTTGTATTAAGACTCGCATTTCTGTGAATAGGTAAAATAATCAATATCGTTCTTTCGAAACAGGTTTAAAATATCGGCGCTCACCAGATTAACGAGTGAAGACGACGCCCTTTCTCGCGATACATCTACCAATTGAGCAAATTTTTCAACCGTTATTTCTCCATATTCATTCAGGTATCGAAATAATTTTTGTTCATTGAGTCCGTATTCAAAAGTTACTCCTTCACTCGAATTTCTCTTTTTAATGATTTCAATGAATTCTTTGCTGGCCACTTTACTTTGATCTTTTTCGCGGAAATAAACCGCATCTCCTTTTTGTTGGCTCACAAAAACAGGTTTATTATGAGCCTCGGGAATTTTGATAACAAGCAGATCACGTTCACCAAAATGGACTAATTCAATTTCAATTTCCACGGCTGGCCGGCATAATTTATAAGCCGCTTTTTTAAGCAAAAATTCATCTTCCTGATAACCGGTTAGCCCGACAAGTGATTTATCATCATCCACGCCGATAAGAAGTGTGCCTCCCTTCGTATTTGCGAAAGCGGCCATTTCGCGGGCGATTTTATGGGCTGAAGGGATGGTTCGCTTGAATTCCAGGTAAGTACCCTCACCAGTGTCAGCCAGGTTTTTTACATCCAGATAATCCATTTTAGAAACAGACACGGTGCTTTGCTTGTCGATATACATAGCCACTCTGTGTTTTTTCTGGTTAACGAAAGTAACTATAAAATATTAAGTAAAAATGAAGAGAGTTATTCAATACTGCTGAAGCTTTTTATTAAAGATAAATGATTAGAGCGCAATTCAAAGCTTTTTCTATGATCGGTCATCCCTTTGCGCCCCCTTCTCCCGTAGGGATTCCTTCGGAAAAAGGGGGACTTATCTCTCCTTTGGAGAGATTATTATTCCCTAAATCACAATCTCTTCCTTGGGGTTTCGGGTCATCAAATCGTAGAGCATGTCTTTAGGCTTTTCGTGTTCGAAAAGTACGCGAAAAACAGCTGCGGTAATGGGCATATCAACCTTGAGCTTTTTACTCCATTCCAAAACAGAGCGTGTTGTTTTGACGCCTTCGGCCACCATATTCATCTGGGTAATGATACTGTCCAGCTTTTTACCCCGGCCGATGTTATAGCCCACAAAGCGATTCCGGCTGTGTTCGCTGGTACACGTTACCACCAAATCACCCATACCTGCCAAACCCGAAAACGTATCCTGAGATGCTCCCAATCTCATCCCCAGACGCTTCATTTCGTGCAGTCCCCGGGTAATGACGGCCGCCTTGGCATTATCGCCCAAGT
>DASSAY010000235.1:0-3047 GCA_035699185.1 Balneolaceae bacterium
TATGATTTATCATCAACTTGGAAAAATTCCACATAAACGGCATACGCAATTTCGGCGTCCTGACGGAGAGCTCTACCAGGAACATCTTTTCGGAGGAGAAGGCTTTCACGGAATTTCTTCGCTGCTTTATCACAACAATCCGCCCACCCGCACTTTTAAGGTCGAAAAGGGTGAAAAAGTAAAGATCGAGCAGTGGGATGAAGAGATGCTTCGCCATCATCATTTAAGAACGGCAAATGTGGCAGAAGGCGGTGACCCGGTGATGGGACGCAAAGTGTTACTATATAATAATGACGTCCAGATCGGTGTGGTTCGTCCCACCGAGCCGATGAATTATTTCTACAAACACGGAGAGCATGATGAATTGCTTTTCATTCACGAAGGTGAGGGTTATGTAGAAACCATGTTTGGCAAGCTCGATTTTTGCTACGGCGATTATATTTACATCCCGCGTGGTACCATTTATCGAATGGTCTTTGAAACGGAAAAAAACCGAATGTTGACGGTTGATTCAACCGGTCCGATTGATATTCCAAGACGCTATCTCACCGAAAAAGGACAATTCGCCGAAAACAGTCCTTTCTGTGAACGCGATATTCGTCGTCCCGAGGGGCCCGTTTTTGTTGATAAAGAAGGTGAATTTGAAGTCCGCATCAAAAAACAAGGACGGTATACTTCGTATTGGTATGAGCATCATCCCTTCGATGTGGTCGGTTGGGATGGCTACCTGTATCCATGGATTTTTAACATCAAAGATTTTGAACCTATTACGGGACGTGTGCATCAGCCGCCGCCCGTTCATCAAACGTTTGCTGGTCCGAATTATGTGGTTTGCTCATTCTGTCCGCGTAAATTTGACTACCATCCGAAATCCATCCCCGCACCTTACGCCCATTCCAATGTAGATTCTGATGAAGTGCTGTATTACGTGGAAGGCGATTTTATGAGTCGCAAAGGGGTTGAATTTGCCAGTATTACGCAACATCCGGGTGGTATTCCGCACGGGTCGCATCCCGGAAAGTATGAAGGCAGCATCGGCAAAGAATCAACCGATGAGTATGCGGTGATGATCGATACTTTTCATCCATTGAATCTTACTACAGAGGCCAAAAAACTTGATGATGACAACTATCCCTATTCATGGTTTGAGGAAGATGAGCCGGAAAAAGTAGAAGCTGAGGAGTAGAGAATTACAGTAAATTTTTCCTAAAACCCTGAGAGTTTTTATTTAGTAGTAACTTGCCTTTTCGGAATTGTTAAATTAACATTGAAATTCATCATCAATCAAAATATTAACGTTGGTTTATGGATTTCAAACAGCTTCAGGACAAAATTGATCATGCGCGCAGTTTAAAAAAACCACTGCCGCCGCTTCCATTCAGGGATTTTAAAGAATTGCTGCAACAACGCAGAGATGATGATCGAAGCTATCTCACCTACATTGATGAAAACGATAACCGGAAAGAATTCACTTATTCCGAGTTTTGTGATGAAGTTTACGGATGCGCGCGCTTTTTGAGCAAACACGGGCTTCGTCGCGGTGACCGCATCGCCACTATTTCACACAATCACTGGCAGACAGTTGTACAGTATTTCGCGGCCTGGCTTTTGGGATTGGTGGTAGTGCCGGTGAATCTGGGTGAAGATGATGAACGCATTGCCTACATTCTCGAAGAGGGCGAGGTGGAACTGGCATTTATCCGGACGGACTATAAAGACCGGATTCAGAAAATTTTGGGCTTATACAACGACCTGAAGAATATCGAAACGGTAATTTGCGAAGAAAGCACCAAAAATTTCATTCTGAGCGAAGGAGAACTTAAACTGCCGAAGGAGTCCCTGGCAGAGTCTGATGCTCTGATTGTATTTACCTCAGGCACCACCGGCGCGCCCAAAGCCGTAGTCCTCACCCAGCGAAATTTGCTTGAAGATGCACGATCCATTGCCGGTTGGCATAATATTGACAAAGAAACGCGAATGATGTGTGTGCTGCCGATTCATCACGTAAACGGCACAGTAGTAACGATGATTACGCCCTTTTTTGCGGGCGGATCAACAGTGTTAAACCAACGTTTTAGAACCGGACGTTTTTTCCCGATTATAGCCGAAGAAAAAGTACATGTTGTGAGCGTAGTGCCAACACTGCTTCAGTTTTTGAATAACTATTATCAGGATAAAAAACGTCCCGATACGCCCGCTTTTAAGCATATCATTTGCGGGGCGGGTCCGCTTACGGTTCAAGTAGCTGAGACCTTTGAAGAGCGGCTAAAAGTGCCCGTTGTTCACGGCTATGGGCTTTCCGAGACCACCTGTTATTCCTGTTTTGTGCCTACTGATATTGCTAAAAAAGAGCATAATAAATGGCGGAGTGATTACGGCTATCCCAGTATTGGAGTTCCCCTTCCCGCTAATGAAATGGCAATTCACGATGAAAACGGGAAGCCGTTGCCGGAAAATGAACGTGGAGAGATCGTCATCCGCGGGGTAAATGTGATGGAGGGATATTACAACAATCAAGAAGCCAATGAAGAGACCTTCAAATACGGCTGGTTTCGAAGCGGAGATGAGGGTTTTTATGTAAAGGATGAAGAAGGGAAGCCTTACTTTTTTATTACGGGGCGATTAAAAGAGCTGATTATTCGCGGCGGTGTGAACCTGGCTCCGCTTGAAATTGATGAAATAATCTGCAAAGCTCCGGGAGTGAAAGCAGGTATCGCTGTAGGATTTCAAAATACATGGTATGGTGAGGAAGTCGGGGCTTATATTGAATTAGAAGAAGGTTTTGATGAAGATGAAGAGGGAATCATTGAATTTTGTCGCCAATTTCTGCCTTTCAGCAAATCGCCTAAAGTAGTGGTTTTCGGAGATGATATACCGGTCACTTCAACCGGGAAGTACCAGCGCCGGAAGGTGACGCACTTGTTTGAGCAATGGGAGGAAACCCAGTTTAAGAAGTAATGAGTAACGAATAATGAATTCAGACTTACTCGTTGCTCATTCCTAAAACCACAATAAAACATATTCTTCTAAGCGTTATAATAGCAGCC
>DASSAY010000236.1:0-3709 GCA_035699185.1 Balneolaceae bacterium
GATCCCTCTTCCCCCAAAAAGCCCCGAACCATCGGGGGGATGACATACAGAGCGGGAAGCCGTTTATCTCGTTCCGTTCGCCTGCCCTTTGAAGCCTGTCTGCACCTCTAAGCGCTACGTCGCCCCGAAGCCTCGGCGACCCTTAGCGCAGGAATGACAAAAAGCAGTCGCCTGATGAGGATTCTGTCATTGCGAGCGGAGCGAAGCAATCTCCTTTCTTTGATTAGGCCTGGTTTTTGGCAGAGAGATCGCTTCGGTGTCGGTTAAACTTAAAAACAACCTGTAAGCGTCCGAAGGACCTGACAGCGTTGTTTCTTTGAAAAGACGCTGACAGGAACCGAAAACCCACGGCACGCTGTCAGGTCAAACGTTAACCGTTCGGGACAACTCCCTTACAGCTTAATTCTGCCAACTGCCCTATATAAGGCAACTCAATTATTAGCTATTGGATCTATTAGCGCTAATCCTTTAACTCGATCAAAATCTTGAGTATTATGAGTTACCAAATCCATATTTTGGACAAGTGCTGTAGCTGCGATTAAAGCATCTCCCAAAGACATATTATAACTGCGGCGAAGACTTGTTGCCTTATTTATCACTTCACTTGAAACCGGTAAAACCCATGTCCAGCCCTGTCATTCCGAACCCCAATTTATTGGGTGAGGAATCTCAAATGTAATAAAGGGATATGCTACAATTAAAGAACAAACGGTATCAACGCTTGAGATCCCTCACATTCGTTCGGGATGACAAATTCCTACTGTCTAATAGCATGGGCTTCAAATCAGGAGAGGATAGAACGGTCCCGGCGTAGATCTTTCTGCCATTGTACAGGATCGCTGACTGAAGAAAAAGCTCGTTTTTGAGCTAATTTCTCCAGTGGATCAGCCATATCAGTTTCTTTTACTTGTGCCGGGGTTTCCGAAAGAACCGTAATTCGGACGTTTATGGAATGATTTGCCGAAGGTTGTTCATCTTCCCAATAAATGCGGCCGTCTTTTATAATAGCTTTGTATGTTTTTGACATCTTATTTTTCCTCTTTATTCAATAAAAAATATAGCGATATATACGTTTTTTTCAGAAAAATGTTGGATCTGTTTTGAATCCCACAGATAAATCAATGATGCCGCAAGTTTATAACTTGTGGCATAGAGGAGACAAACCCAGTAGACCTGATGAGGATTCTGTCATTGCGAGCGGAGCGAAGCAATCTCCTTTCTTTGATTAAGCCTGATTTTTGGGCAGGGAGATCGCTTCGGTCGTCCCGATCCATCGGGACTCGCGATGACAGACGGAACCGTTAATCCTTGCTCTTAAATCAGATCCTTTGGTGTCGGTTAAACTTAAAAACAACCTGTAAGCGTCCGAAGGACCTGACAGCGTTGTTTCTTTGAAGAGACGCTGACAGGAACCGAAAACCCACGGCACGCTGTCAGGTCAAAACGTTAACCGTTCGGGAGTGCAACTCCCTTACAGCTTATAGTTTTGTGGGCTGTTGTTTCCGGGACGCTGACAGGAACCAGAAACCACTGGTCCCGATGCTTCGGGATCAGGTCAATGTTATGCTTTCAAAAGGAGATCGGCATCCTAAAGGGGGGCCTTGTATCTTAGCTATTTCTTAGAATAAAAATCAATTTCCAAAACCTATTGGATTTATATTATATTAAATAATATTACTGTAAGGAAAGGAAGCCAAAACTAATTAGCCATTATGAAACAGTACAAACGCATTGAGGTTAATCCGGATATTATGTTTGGAAAACCTGTAATAAAAGGAACAAGAATTACCGTTGAGCAGATTCTTCATAAATTAGCGGAAGGGATGACAACAGATGAGATTATAAAAGATCATCCTCATTTACAAGTTGATGATATTCATGATGCCCAGCATTTTGCTGCTGATTATTTAGGACAAGAAGAAATTATTTTTGCCTCGAAGGCTTAACTTATGAAGTTTTTAGCTGACGAATGTTGTGATGCAAGCTTAGTAAAAGAACTTCGCCATGCCGGCCATAATGTTTTATATGTTATGGAGTACGGGCCAGGATCAACGGATACAGAAGTTCTCGAAAAAGCATTTTCGGAGAGGCGGGTGTTGATTACGGAAGATAAAGACTTTGGAGAACTTGTTTATCGATTAAAAAAACCAGTAACAGGAGTTATACTTCTTAGTTTACTGCTTTTGAACATACTCAGAAATGGCTTCGTCTTGAAGAATTGATTCATCATAAACATTCAAAGTTAGCTGGCTATTTTGTTGTTGTTGATACTGAAAAGTTTCGTATCCGTCCTTTATAATATAATCGACTCTTCATTAATAGCAGGACTAAGGATGATGATAGGGTTTTGAAATTCGCCATGATGCCGCAAGTTTATAACTTGTGGCCTATTGCTGCCCTTTTCGCCACAAGTTGCAAACTTGCGGGATAGAATGTTTTTAGATCTGTTGATACCCCTACATCACAAATCTCCATTCGTTAATCCTTGCTCTTAAATCAGATCAATCTTTTCGGTGTCGGGTTGGCAACCCGACCTACAGCAAAATCCGGACGCGCCATGCGTCGTCTCTACTGCTCATCACTCTCGAAATACCCGAAGGGATGGCTACAACAAGATTTCGAGCTACAGAACGATTGCTACTGCCACCCGCCCTACGTCTTGTATTGCATATATTAACGGTATTGAATATAATACCTTATGGAACCTTTGCAGATTATATTAGATACAAATGTTGTCTATAGCGCTTTGCGTTCTAAACTTGGAGCCTCATATCGACTCTTATCTCTGTTGAATTCTGATAAATTTGAAATTAATCTTTCGGTTCCACTTGTTATTGAATATGAAGACGTCTTGAAGCGAAAGCAGGCTACATTAACATTTTCGCATGAAAAGATTGAAAAATTTCTGGATTATTTGTGTGTAGTAGGCAACTGGCATGAAGTATTTTTCTTATGGCGTCCTGTTTTAAAAGATCCCGAAGATGATATGATTCTGGAATTAGCCATACGAGCACGTTGCAAATATATTGTTACATACAACAAACAAGATTTTCAAGGCGTTAATCAATTTGATATTAAATTAGCTACAGCTAAAGAATTTCTTGAAATCATAAAGGAGTTACCATGAGTACATTAAGCATCAGACTACCGGATTCTTTGCATAGAAAGTTGAAAGAACTCGCTGAAAAAGAAGGCGTTTCTATGAATCAGTTTATTACTCTGGCTGTTTCTGAAAAAACGGCTGCCTTGCTAACAGTAGATTATCTTAAAGAACGTGCCGAAAAAGGAAGTCGTCAGGCATTTGAGGAAATAATGGCGGAAGTTCCAAATGTGGAACCTGAAGAGTATGACCGGTTATAAGAAAGAAATGCCGCATCCGCCCGCTGCTTTCGCCCCATGATGCCGCAAGTTTATAACTTGTGGCCTATTGCTGCCATTTCGGGCCCACAAGTTGCAAACTTGCGAATAGAGGATTTATAATACAAGGGCAGTTAAAATCACAAATCCAAATCGGTAATCCTTGTTCTTAAATCATCGTTTGACGGGCAAGATGCATATGGGATGCGCCATGGCGGCGTCCCTACGTCTCACTTTTCACGTCTCACGTCTGCACGGCCTGCTGCTCACTGCCGCTGCCACTGCTTTCTGAATACACCTCCTCCCACTCCAACTCGCCATCTTCATACGATTTTATAGAACGCAAGCTCCC
>DASSAY010000237.1:0-2863 GCA_035699185.1 Balneolaceae bacterium
GGTTGAAGTAACCGTTGCAAGCAAGGGATTTAAAGGACAGCCATTTCAATTGCGCTTGCAGAAGAGTGATGAAGTCATCGCATCAAAAACGATAACTCCAACAATTGCAAACAGCACGCAAACCATCACTTTTGAACTGCCACTTGAAGAAGAAGGACTTCAGCAATTTAAAGTGGTTATACCGGAACTTTCGGGTGAGTGGACCGCGAAAAATAATTCTCAGCGTTTTGCGGTGAATGTCCGCGACGCCAAGCAGCAAATTTTGTCGATTGCGTTCGAGATTCATCCCGATGTTGGTTTTATCCGCTCCCTACTTCTGAGCGACCGTCGTATTCAGCTCACGAGCCGTACCTGGCTCAATGGAAATCAGTTTATTGAAGGGACACTGGCCTTCGATCCCGATACCGTTGATCTTGCCATCATTCATGGTTATCCTTCTTCAGGGCTTCCCGCTGATGTTCAGCAGGCTATCACTGACTTAGCCAAAAATATACCGCTTATCATTGCTGCGACTCCCAAATTTAGTCCCCAAAATTTTGAGCGTGAAATTGCTTCTTTGCCTGTTAACGCATCTTCTTTATGGCAATATTCTGCTGTAGGCCTTCAGCCTGAGGCTGATAATCATCCTGTTTTAGAACTTCCGCCTGTTAATTTTGATCAGGCACCTCGCATTTTTGCTCCCATTCAACATTTGAGTCTTGCCCCTGGCGCGGAAGCCCTTTTCAGCAGTGTTTTTCAAGGACAAACGACGTCAAAACCGGTACTGGCGGTTCAGCAAATCGGGAACAAACGAATAGCAATGTTTACCGGCTACGGATGGTTTCAATTCGGACAAAGCCCAGATCAACAGACACGAGAATTTGTGAATCACTTATGGCTGAATGTGGTTAACTGGGCAGCTACTGATCCCGATGATCAAAAGCTGAAGATACAACCGGTACAAACTTCTTTCTCGGAGACCGAACCGGTGGTGATTAACGCCTACTTAGAGAATGAACGCGGTGAAGTTGAATCGCAGGCAAACATCAATATTTCTGTTTCATCCGATTCAATGGATGCAACATTTTATTCTATGGAAAACCTGGGGGCAGGTGAATACATGCTTCGTTTAGGGACTTTGCCCGAAGGGCTCTATTCTTTTAAAGCGGTTGCTAAAAAAGAAAATAGTACTTTGGGTACTCAAATCGGAGAATTTGCTGTGGCGCACTCCAATGCTGAGTTCGTAATTACCGAGCGAAATGAACCTCTTTTACGTCAACTTGCCCAGCGTACCGGCGGTTCCTACCTTCCATTTGATTCCTTATCGGGTTTCTGGAAGCAGCTTGATGAACAAGGCCTTTTGGATCAAACCAAAGAGATAGAAACGACTTTTTGGTATCCCTATCAACACCTTTTTTGGTTTATTTTAGTAGTAGTTTTATTGAGCGCCGAGTGGATTTTCAGGAAATATCTTGCTTTGCCGTGACACCCCTAAATCCCCTAAAGGGACTTTGGAGCTCTACTTTCTCAAAAAGAATTCCCTTTAAGAAATTATCAAAGGTCTTATGAAGGTATAACTCTCTATTTTTCAGGAAGCGATAAATCCTCTTTGGGGGATTTAGGGGTAGATAAAGGCAAAGTAAAAGAATTAAGACTCAAACCGTTGCGGCTTCATTTAAAATAATATTCCCCTTTTGAGCGTCTATTTTGACAGGAAGGCCTACCGGCAGGGTGACCATTTTGTCAATATGTCCGATAAAAGCACCTGAAAAAGCGGGAATGCCAAGCGGTTTAATAAAGTGATCCAGCACTTGCCCTAATGTAAGGCTGTATGAATTGGAACGCTTACAAGCTGTACACTGACCGAATATGAAACCTGAAACTTGATCAAGCGCCCCGCTTAATTTCAGTTGAGTAAGCATACGGTCGATGCGGTAAATATCTTCCCCCACATCTTCAACAAACAGGATATTGCCTTTCCAGTCGGGCAGATAATCGGAGCCGATCATCGCTGTTAAAACCGTTAGATTTCCGCCTAAAAGGCGTCCGGTTGCTTTTCCGGGAGTAATTACTGAGAAATTATTGCAGCTCTCGCATTCATCCTGATCGTAGGTTTCGATGGTATAAGGCTGCTGATAGCTTAAAGCTTTCCGGAAATGGCGTTTGGTATATTTCGTCCATTCCGACTTACCCACCGGTCCGTGAAAAGTAACCAGTCCCGTTTTGGCATAAATGGCCAGGAGCAGTGAAGTAATATCACTGAAGCCAACTAAGATTTTGGGATTATTTTGAATCAATTCATAATCAATGAGATTCAAAATACGATTACAGCCCCAGCCGCCGCGAAAGGGTAAAATGGCATCAACCGAATCATCAGCAAACATGGCGTTTAGATCGTGAGCACGCTGTTCATCCGTGCCCGAGAAATAACCGTACTGATCCCTCGCGTATTTGCCTTCTTTCACCCGGAAACCCATCTTCTTTATCTTTTTGACGATTTTATCGTACTTCGAAGGATCATGCAGCCTGCTCGCGGGACTTATCAGTCCAATCGTCTGTCCTTTTTGCAGGTTCTTTGGCTTTATAAGCCCTTTTTCTGGTTCTACCACAGGCACAAAACTTGCCAGCGGTGCCAAACTGCTCATTCCCAAAACCGATAAAAACCATCTTCTGTCCATAAGTGCTTTTTGTTTATTATTGTTGTCATCCCGATCCCGAAGGCTTTCGGGATCGGGATCTCAAGCGTTGATACGGCTTTTTCTTTAAACAAAGCATCAGCCCTTATTTCATTTGAGATCCCTCGTCATTCAGAAAACCCCTTCCCGAGCCTTCGGGACTCGGGATGACACTTTAAGTTTATTTATAAAGGCCTTCCTTCTCAATA
>DASSAY010000238.1:0-4390 GCA_035699185.1 Balneolaceae bacterium
TGAACTGGCGGGAGACAAAGGCGGACATATCGTCAATATTTCATCCACCGCGGCCAAAGGAGCCTGGGAAAACGCCGCTGCTTATCACGCCAGCAAGTGGGGATTGCTTGGCTTCAGCCACGCCATGCACGTGGAGGGCAGGCCCAAAAATATCAAAGTTACCGCGCTGATCGCCGGCGGAATGAAAACACCTTTTATCATGGAGCGTTTTCCTGAAGCGGAACCCAATCTGCAGGACCCGCAGAATGTCGCAGAAACGATTCGTTACACCTTACTTCAGCCCGATGAAACAGTCATCCCCGAAGTGATGGTCATTCCCATGAAAGAAACTTCCTGGCCCTAAATTATCACGATGAACAAAGCAATCTTCATAGACAAAGACGGAACGCTGATCGAAGATGTCCCCTACAACGTCAACCCCTCGCTAATAGAACTCATGCCGGGCGTAGGGGAATCCTTAAAATTGCTGCAGGATGAAGACTATAAAATCGTGGTGATTTCAAACCAGTCGGGTGTGGCAAGGGGCCTGTTTGAAGAAGAAAAACTGAAAGGCGTTGAGAGCGAACTTGAACATCAGCTGGATGCCTACAGAGTGGCTTTGAACGGTTTTTACTATTGTCCTCATCTTCCCGAAGCCGAAGGAGATGTTGAAGAATATACAGTTGATTGTAATTGCCGAAAACCAAAAGCGGGACTTTTGCTTAAAGCCGCCCGGGAATTGAATGTTGACCTTGCAAGCTCCTGGATGATCGGAGACATCCTCAACGATGTGGAAGCAGGCAACCGGGCCGGATGCAAAAGCATTTTATTTGACAACGGCGGGGAAACCGAATGGATGTTAAATGATCAAAGAATCCCCGATAATATTGTATATCAAATGCAAGAAATCCCTGAAATTATACTGCAACATGAGAATGTGTTATATGAGTGATTGTAATAATTGATTGTCATTTTGAGCGGTTGGAGTCTGCTTCCTTATGTCATCCCGATGACTCCGCTTTTTGGAGGAAGAGGGATCTCAAATGTAACAAAGGCAGATGTTAAGATTACGGTAAAAGTGGTATCAACGCTTGAGATCCCTCTCCCGAAAGCATTCGGGATCGGGATGACACTCCAAATTTTCAACAAAGAGAGAGAAACATGAAGAAAAGCATCATAAAAGGCATAGAAAAATTTAAAAACCAAAAAGTGCTGGTTATTGGTGAAGCCATGCTCGACAAATTTCTGGTAGGACGATCAAGCCGCCTTAACCGCGAAGCACCTGTACCCATTGTAGATCTGGAAAGCCAAAATCTCTCACCCGGCGGAGCTTCTAATGCTGCCGTTAATGTAGTCGATCTCGGCGGGAACGTGAATTTTATCTCCGTGATAGGGGATGACGCTGAGGGCAAAAGTCTTCAAAAAGCCTTGGGTGAACGAGGCGTAAACACGAAAGCAGTAGTTATTGACAAGTCAAGAAGAACCCTCACCAAACAACGGGTAATGTCCGGCAATCATATGCTGGTTCGTTTCGATCAGGGTGATATTCATACCATTGATGAGCAGACAGAGGAAAAAGTGATCAACCTTCTTAAAGAACTGTACCCTCAAAGTGATGCGGTTATTGTCTCCGATTACGGCTATGGAGTGATAACTTCCCGCGTCATCCAAGCCTTAAAGAAGCTCCGGCAAGAGCACAAAAAAGTGCTGGTTGTGGATTCTAAATATTTGGACCGTTACAAAGAGATGGCCCCCCCTGTAGTGAAGCCGAATTACCAGGAAGCGGTGAACCTTTTAGGCATCACAAAGCCCGCAGAACCGGGATACCGGGTGGAGCAAATAAAGGGCTACCGGGATAAATTATTTGAACTCACCGGCGCGCAGGTGGTGGCAGTAACCGTTGATATCGAAGGCAGCATCATCTTTGAAAGAGGCGGCGGCACCTACCGCACACATACCAAACCGGTTGAAAATTCAAAAGCCATTGGGGCGGGAGATACCTATACCAGCGCCTTCGCCCTTTCGCTCGGCGCCGGACTTGATACCGCTTCCGCCGGAGAAACTGCCGCGGCCTCAGCGACTATCGTGGCCCAGAAAGACGGCACGGCCACCTGCACTCAAAAAGAACTGCAATTCTTTTTCTCGGTTGATAATAAACATATTAAAGATGATGTGAGCCTGGGCCTTCTCATAGACCGTTACAAAGAACTCGGCAAAAAAATCGTCTTCACAAACGGTTGTTTCGACATCCTTCACAGCGGACACGTTAAATACCTGAAACAGGCCAAAGAACTGGGTGATGTGCTAATCGTAGGCCTGAATTCTGACTACAGCATTCAAAGATTAAAAGGCCCCGGTAGGCCGGTCAATGCTGCTTCTGACCGGCTGCAAGTACTTTCGGCCTTAAGCAGTGTAGACCATGTAGTGGTTTTTGATGATGATACGCCTATCAACCTGATCAAAAAAATAAAGCCTGATATGTTTGTTAAAGGTGGAGATTATACAAAAGAAACCTTGCCCGAAACTTCAGCCATTGAAGATATGGGGGGAGAAGTAAAAATCATTCCCCTCGTTCCGGGTCGCTCAACCACCCGAATACTCAGCCGTTTTGAGAAGGTGGAAAGTTTAAACGGGTCGTGATAGTTATGAAAGAATGACCCACCCCGGATTCCTTCGCTGGACGCTACGGAATCATCCCCTCCCAAGAGGGGACTTAAGATGGTTCTATGTTAGAAATTACAGCCGAATTTGAATTAGATGATTTTTTTAAAGGTTAGAATAAAACATCAAGAATAGTCCCCTCCTTGGAGGGGATGATCAGACTGCGTTCAGCAGTCAGATCGGGGGTGGGTTTCCCTGGGGAAATAGTACCTAATTAAAGCTTAAGCTATATGAAGAAATACGACTGGAGCAACTGCAAAAACATCTTATGTATAAGGCCCGATAATATGGGTGATGTACTCATGACCCAACCGGCAATGCGGGCCCTAAAAAAAAGCCTGCCGGGAAGAAAAATTACCTTACTAACTTCCATGATGGGAGCCGAAATAGCCCAAAAACTGCCGGAAGTGGATGATATAATGGTTTTTGACGTGCCCTGGATACGGACAAAGGCCGAAGATAACGATAGCGAAGCGATACATGAATTAGTAAGCAAGCTTAAGACAAGAAATTTTGATGCCGCAGCTGTCTTCACAAACTATAGCCAAAGCGCGCTGCCCACAGCCATGGTTTGTTATCTTGCCGAAATTCCTCAGGTACTGGCCTACAGCCGGGAAAATCCCTACAAATTGATTAACAACTGGATGCCCGATCACGAGCCGTTTTCATTTCCGGTTCACGGAGTGCAAAGGCAGCTCGATCTGGTAGCCGCAACGGGAGCTTGTAGCCCGGATAAAAAACTTCATTTAGAGGTCTCAAAAGATACCGAAGAAGCCGCTTTGCAAAAGCTTAAAAGTGAAGGACTTGACCCTGAAAGCCCTTGGCTGATTATGCATCCCGGGGTGAGTGAAGACAAAAGAAAATATCCGGTAGAACTTTACGGGCAAGCAGCCAAACTGCTGGCGGCAGAAGGTTATCAGATTCTAATCACCGCTTTAGAATGCGAAAAAGACCTGGCCAAAGGGGTAAGGCGTACCGCAGGCGACAGCACCTTCAACCTTGCAGGAAAACTTTCTCTGGATGATTTTATAGCGCTCATCAACCTGGCGCCGGTGATTATTTCTAACAACACAGCATCGGTTCACGTTGCCGCCGCCACCGGTACGCCTGTGGTTGATCTCTATGCGAGAACCAATCCTGAGCACACTCCCTGGATGGTTGAAAACCGCGTTTTTTATTTTGATGTACCCAGAAGCATTCAAAGCAAAAATACGACCTTGGTTCACACCACCCCTCACAATAAAATGCCTTCGCCCGGCCCACGGGATATTGCGGTGGCGGTCAAAGAATTGATCGAAGGTGTTCCCTTAGAAAAAAGCGATATTCCTATAGAAATGATGAATTGGTCGAATGGAAAAAGTAACGGTACTCATACCTACCTACAACAGGAGCGACGCTTTAGCAGTAACGCTTACGTGCCTTTGCTTTCAGAGCTTTAAAGAATTTGATGTGGTGGTAAGCGATCAAAGCGATGAAGCGGCTGAACAACAGCCCGCCGTTGCTGCCGCAATAAGAGTGCTGGAGCATCACGGTCATAAAGTTAAATTCATACGAAACCTTCCACGCTTGGGCATGGCCCAGCAGCGCCAGTGTTTGCTGGACAAAGCCGCGGGTGAATACGTCCTGTTTCTGGATGATGATGTGCTGCTCGAACCCTGGGCGCTAAAAACCATGGTTAAAGTCATTCAAGAAGAACAATGTGGCATTACGGGAATGTTTGTGATAGGGCTGAGCTATAAGGATGATGTGC
>DASSAY010000239.1:0-7999 GCA_035699185.1 Balneolaceae bacterium
GGAGTGATCCGTAGGAATGCCTTCGGCACAACTCCCTTTGAGCACCAAAAGGATATATAGTGTCTTATTTCAACCTTAATATACAACAGCCACCATGCAGTTCTTCAGCCGAAAATTTATTAAACCTCACGATTTAAACGCAGGCGGAACCCTCTTTGGCGGAAGCGTCCTCAGCTGGATTGATGAAGAAGCCGCCATCTATGCCATTTGCCAGCTTGATAAGGGAAATATCGTTACCAAATTTATGACGGAAATCAATTTTGTGAGTTCGGCCCGGCTGGGTGATATTATTGAAATCGGCCTGGAAACGGTAAAATTTGGCCGTACTTCTATTACCGTTCGTTGTCTGGTTCGCAATAAATTTTCGAAAAAGGAAATTATCACCATTGATGAAATTGTCTTCGTTCACCTTGATGAGCATGGCCGCCCTACCCCTCATAATGTTACTGACGCGCAGAATTAAGAATTAAGAATTGATTTGTAACCGATTATCAAAGCCAATTCATAATTCACAATTCATAATTCATAATTTTTTATCACCAGCCGGGAGCGATGTGAAAGCCGAAAACCCCGTCTGTTCCGGGTCGCTGAAATGGAATAGCATAGTAAATTTCGGCAACCAAAAAGCCCAAAACATTCACTCTAAGGCTTACACCGGTACTAAAAACCGGAACACGTTCGGTGGTTCTTCCCGTAGCCCAACGCAGATCGGGCAATTCATCGGAGGTCCAGGCCACTCCCGCATCAAAGAAAGCAACAAAGGTGGTGGGAATGATTCTGGTAGAAAACAATGCCAGCTGCTCTAAACCTAAAACCGGGAGACGAATTTCTGCATTGGCAACAGCAATTTTGCTGCCAATCAGCCGACTGAATTCCGCGCACCTGCCATCGCTGGTTATGGTACACTCTTGCGAACTAAATGAATTGATATTATAACCGCGAACCAGGGTTTCATAACCAAGATAATTTGGCGTTAATCGCGAATCTTCGGCATCTCCAAAATATCGTCCCGAGTGCAATGCCCGGAAAGCAAAGGTAAACGGCCGGGCATAAAAATAGCGGCGATAGTCGGCCAGGGCCATGACATAAGACAGGGAACCTGTTGTAGGCTGAACCTCAAGCCGCATACGATGTCCCTTGATTGGCCCGGTAAAAGCGGCAAGAGAGTTATCTTCCACATAGGCCAGTGACGCATTGACCAGATTAAGCGGGTCAGGAGTCGGAAGATCCTGGGTGGATAAACGATCGAGGCGCCTGCCATTAGGCAATATCAGTGAAGATTCCAGCTCAAAATCATAACTTAATCGTGTATAGGTTAACGAAGTTTCAAAGCGCTGGGTACGGCTGAAGGGATAGGAGCCTAAAAAAGATGCTTGATTCTGAAAGACTCTCCTTGTCACCCTGTTAAAGCGAAGTACCGGTACTATTAATCCACCGATAGATACAGAATCTCCTGTTGCGCTAACTCCCGCACCGGCTGTGCGATACGTTCGGTGACTCACAGCGCCGCCATAAATAAACCGGTTGTCGGTGTTTAAGTAGCCGACCTGTCCGCCAATGTCACGAAAGCTGCCCTGTATCTGAAGATTTAAAAACAGTTTCCGCTGATTAAGCAAGTCACTAAACACCGCTGTAATTCCGCCCGCGGCTCCCACTCCCAAACGGTTACTGTAACCAAGACCCGCTCCGCCGGTAATATAACTTAACGAAAGCGTAGGGTCATACTCACTCAGCCCGAATGAAGATTCGAGCGGTAAATTTCTCTCGGGATTACTGAGATAAGTAAGGGTGATTTGATTGCCGCCGCCATCGATAGGCGGTAACCTTTTTGAATTGACAACCTGTGCATAATTAATAACTTGCGTGCCGCGAAGTTCATCACCCGGTATATGATATAAATTATAATTTCCTTTTTTGAAGACCGTGACAATCATATCACCCGTATTTTGGGCCACTGTTATGGCGGGTGAATATTCGCTGATGCCCGAAACCCCGGTATTTACATTGGTGATTTTATAGCGCTCGCCCGTTATAAAGTCGTAGCGATACACATTGTTAAAGCCTTCATAATCAGAAACGTAGTAGATCGAAGTTCCGTCGGGGCTGTAAACAGGATCAATATGTTTGGAGTCATAGAAATGCGGCAAAATTCGCATTTGTCCCGTTCCCAGATGATATTCTACAATTTTCATATTGCCGAAGATCAGCGACTCGAAATCGGTATCGCGGCCGCGGTCGCTGGCGAAAGCGATTTTGGCTCCATTGGGCGACCACGTAGGCTGTAAATCAGAGTAGCGGTCTTGCGTGATGTTGGTGAGTGAATCGGTTTCCAAATTATAAATATAGATATCCGAATAACCTCCCGATCCCCCTGAAAACGCAATTCTACTGCCATCTGGCGACCACGCTGGATTTGATAACGCTTCCACTTCCTCGAAAGCGATCTCACGAATCACCCCGCCGTCGTCAATGTCGATAATGGCAATCCGGTTATCTCCTTCCGCAAAAATAGCCGCGGCAAATTTTTTGCCGTCCGGCGACCAGCTTCCTGATGATTCAATAAACCGAATGGCGCTAAGGTGGGGCGACCGCGCAGTGCTTGTAAGTTTTCTGATGATTTCGCCGGTCTTCGCGTTCGCCAAATAGAGTTCGAGCGAAAAGAGATTCTTCTCAGAAACAAAAACCATTAACTCTCCATTGGGGCTCAAAGACGGAGCTACATTCAGCCTCCCCGAACCCTCGGACTTGCCGCGAATCAGCTTTCCCACACTATCGGGCGGAGCAAGCTCTCTCACATCGTTGGCATACTTTTCTCTGACGGCATTCTGCCAAAGTGTAGAAACAGAATCAACCGAGAGCTTCAATACCTGGGCAAATCCTAATTTCAGTCCATTTTTGGCCGAGGCTATAAACAGGTCGTCCACAATACCATCACCCCAAACGCCCGCTATGTAGGCCCAAAGAGCATGTCCGTAACGATAAATAAAGTATCCTGATCCCGGTTTTAAATCTTTAATGGCGGGAATATCATCATAGTAAACCGCATCGCGCAGATACATAGCTGTTTGGGTGCTAATGGGACCAAGCGAGAGGTATTCAGCCATTCCTTCAATGAACCACAGCGGCAATTTACCGGTGGCACGAATCCCGCCTATGAAATCCTGACGGGCGATATCATACTGGAAAGCGTGCACTAACTCGTGTCCCAGCACATGATTAGTGCTGGCGTTGACCTGGGTGAAGGGCATAATAACGCGGTTGCGCCGGCCTTCGGTCACCCCTCCCGTACCGATACCAACCCGGGGGACAATATCATTCTGCTGAAAATCAGCATGATTCGCGTAAATAATAAGCGGGTTGTTGAAAGGAATTTGATGATGCAGTGTAGTGGAATGACGATCATACCAGCGCTCGGCAAGGCGTCCCAGGTCTTCTATGGCTTGGGCTTCTCTCGGGTAATGGTAAATGTCAAAGTGTTTGGTATGAAGAACCTGAAAATCAAAGTCTTCGTACTGTACACTGTTCCGGCCAAAATATTGAGCGAACGAAAGCTGAGGGTAAATAGTGAAAGCTAAAAAGAGACAAAAAAA
Source organism: Balneolaceae bacterium (assembly GCA_035699185.1). Taxonomy (GTDB): domain Bacteria; phylum Bacteroidota; class Rhodothermia; order Balneolales; family Balneolaceae; genus Fodinibius. The sequence continues at coordinate 3,591 of DASSAY010000239.1, forward strand.
ATAATTTACCTTATTGGGCCACATTTATTCTTACCTTTTGATGATAATTCTTATGTTAGGTGAATTCGAGATAGCGTTTACCTATTAATTGTCATTTCGACCGAAGGACTGCGGCTTTCAGTCCGTAGTGGAGAAATCTCATCCGTTATGAGCAAGCTGCTGATTCTGGACGGATGAGATTTCTCCGTTCCGAGCGGAAAAAGCGCCGCTCTACAGTCTTCGAAATGACAGCTCAACCGCAATTAAGAATGTTTTTAACTTATCTCGAAGTCATGTTATGTTAAAAGTTCTTAAACTCTTTATAATACCTATTAATGTATGATGAGTGTAATGCGTTCCTTCTTGAATAGCTCAAATACCCATTAAAAATATTTATGGCTTATCGCTTGATTGATCCGAAAAAAATCAAAAACATGCTTTTTAATGATGCTGAATATATCATTGAATTTTGTGAAGCGGGAATCCAAACCTTTGAGGAGTTTGCACGGAATTATCAAATCCATTTGCTGAATCGGGATATGGAAAACTTGAGGAAAGCAGGCCATAAAATGAAGCCCGGAGCTCAAATGATGGGCGCGGGGCAAGTTGTTGATGAATATGAATATGCAAAAAAACTGCTCGAAGCTGGGGCTGATAATGAAAGCCTGGCCGCATCGGTAAAGGAAATGGACAAGGTATGTACCGGTGCTCAAAAAGAGCTTGAGCAGTTAGCCGAAGAGCAGAAATGAGTTTTTAATTCTAAAGAAGGCCATCCCCCTGCGCCCCCTTCAAAGGGGGACAAATACTCCGCTGATGGAATCAGCGGAGTGACTTAGCAAACTACGATTACAAAAAATAGGAATCGATAAAATGTCTGAATTATTGCAAATAATTCAATTTAATTCCCCCTTCGAAGGGGGCAAGGGGGATGGCCCTATATTACAATAATTGCTAATACTTATATAACTTCTATGAATATACTTGTTACCGGCGGCGCGGGATATATTGGCAGCCACACTGTTTTAGAGCTTCTGAATCAGGATGAAAACGTTATTGTCGTTGATAACCTCAGCAACAGCAAAAAAGAAGCCTTAGACCGTGTAGAGGAAATCACCGACCGCGAGCTTACTTTTTATGAAGCGGATCTACTTGATAAAAAGGCCCTGGACAAAATTTTTAACGCCCATGATATTGATTCCGTCATCCATTTTGCGGGATATAAAGCCGTGGGCGAATCGGTAAGCAAACCGCTTAAATATTATCAAAACAACATTACCGGTACGCTCTTTTTGTGCGAGGTGATGAAAAAGCATGGAGTAATGAATTTGGTATTCAGCTCTTCGGCCACCGTTTACGGCGACCCTCATAAAGTGCCTATCAAAGAAGATTTCCCCCTTTCGGCTACCAATCCCTATGGACGAACGAAACTGTTCATTGAAGAAATATTGCGTGATCTGTTTATCTCTGATGAAAACTGGAATATCGCTTTGCTTCGCTATTTTAATCCTGTGGGAGCACATAAAAGCGGGAAGATCGGTGAAGATCCTAATGATATCCCCAATAATCTGATGCCCTACATCACCCAGGTTGCTGTTGGTAAATTGGACGAGCTGTCGGTTTTCGGCGATGATTATCCCACTCCTGATGGAACCGGAGTGCGCGATTATATCCATGTGGTTGATCTGGCTATCGGCCATTTAAAAGCGCTGGAAAAGCTGAAATCAAATCCCGGTGTTGTTGCTTATAATTTAGGGACCGGCCAGGGGTATAGCGTTCTCGATGTGGTTAAAGCATTCGAAAAAGCATCGGGAAAAGAAGTGCCTTTTAAAATTACCGCCCGTCGTCCCGGTGATATTGCCAGTTGTTACGCCGATCCATCCAAAGCAGAAGAAGAACTCAACTGGAAAGCCGAACACGATCTGCTTGATATGTGTAAAGACTCCTGGCGCTGGCAATCGCAGAATCCATCTGGTTATTGAGACAGGAGGCGGTGGCGATTGCAGGAGGCAGATCAGTGGCAGTCGGCAGTTGCAGGAGGCAGTATTTCTATTCTTAGCTTTTTGGTAGGAATTTCTTTGGGTTTTTTATCATAGAACCCAACATCTTTCCTACTTCCTGATATTCAAAATATAATTTTTGATGTATTTCTGCATTTATATACTTGCAATCTTTAGCAAAGTCTAACCATACTTGCGTTTCGCTTGCTTCCCCATCTGCATCTGTCATCTTACTTCTAAAATGATTGGGATAAATGCGTTTTCGATATCCTTCGGCTAAATTAGAACAGACACTACGTGAAGATCTGCGAATTTGATCTGTCAGCGAATATTTCTCTTCTTTTGAAAATGATTTACTAAGTTCAAAAATCTCCATAGCCAACCGATAAGCCAGTTTATATACTGTAAGCCCTTTAAAACCTTTACTCATAATGAATTGTTGTTTGTAAAAACAGTAGGTCAAAGAATACTAAACAAAATGTTTATCGACAAACTGCCACTGCCAACTGCCACTGCCAACTGCCACTGCCTCCTGCCACTGTCAACTGCTCCTGCCACTGCTACTGCCCACTGAACACAAAAGTCGTCTTATCCACGCCGGTATTGCCCGTTCTGGGGTCGAAGCCGTAAACAATAATTTGATAAGCGCCTCCCTCCTTAGGGCTGAAATGGGTTTCGAAGGTGCTGGTTTTCCCCGCATAATCCATTTGTTTTCGGGCCACCGTTTCATCACCCTTTTTGATGATCGCTGTAAATTCCATTTCCTCGCTATTCCATAATCCGCCCGGTTTTATGGGACAGCCGCACATCATCACCGCGTTGGCCGTTATGGTAATCGTATTCTTATCCATTACTTCGTGGGTCTGCGGTTGCAGGATATCAATGGCAAAACCCGGAATTTCAAGAATGATGCCATCGCCTGTAATGTCTTTACCGGGAATAAGCCACAGCTGGGTACTTGATGTAACATGAGCCTGTTTTTTGGCCATGGGGCCGGTAGCGCTGACTGTAACAAAGGTTGGTTGAGTTAGGGCTAAGTTTGCAGTGAATTTAGCCGCTCCCTCTATACTTAATGAACCATATCGCTGGTTGGGTTCACGAACCAGTTTATCCGTACTTCCTGTTGAGCCTTCGGTGTATCCTTCTGCTAAAATATCACCCGTTTTCGCGTCTTTAATAATGATATGAGCTCCGCCCATCGAAGTGCCGATAAATTTGGCATCTTTCGCAACAGCGCGAACCACAATTTTAGTAGAATCTTGCTGAGCAAAACTCATCGTACTGAAAGTTAAAGACAAAGATAGAATGAACAGTATATTTTTGAACATAGTGATGGGAGCTTTAATTTCTGCTAAATGAATTAAAAGATAAGCATAAAAGACAAACATGCCATCTTAGAGCGCCTGTTCTTGTTACTTTTGTCTTGATACAAGTAACCTCCCGTAAGGGATCCCTTCGGGTAAAAAATCAAGTAAGCTTTAACTCGCTGCGGCTGACAATGATTTTGCCACTCTCATGCTAACAGGCAGTCCGCAGCTCAAACAGAAAGTTTACGGTTTGGGCCAAGATCAAGATATAAAGTTTCCGGCCTTAGAAAAGAAAGGCTTTGCCTGGGTTGAAGTGATGCGGGAGGTTGTTCAAAAGAAAATTTGTCTGAGCTTCGTGCTTTTACGAAGCGAGTTTATTTTCTTTTACCGTACGCATTGCTGAAACCTGAAGCCTTTCTTTTCATAGCCCGGCGATTTTTTTGGTTCGTTTTTTCATCGTTGAAAAAATGAACAGGAAAGACGAGTTGTCACAGATACAACCACTAAATTTAGCAGTCCCCCATCTCCGATCCTCCGTCAGACTGTCTAAACTTTTCTTAGAATAGATTTGTACCTTAAAAGAAGAACCACTTCATCATTCAAAAAACTGCTTAAAAAATGGAACATTTTAAAGAACAAATGAAAGCGTTTTATGTCCGCGATTTAAACCAGCTGGCGGACGAAATACAGGAAGTTCAGGATGATCTGCTTTGGGAAACCTATCCGGGCATCACCAATAGCTGCGGAGTGTTGGCCCAGCATATGACGGGAAATCTTAATCACTATATCGGCACCGGTATGGGAGATACCGGCTATGAGCGGGACAGGGAACGCGAGTTCACTAACACCGGAATATCCAAAGCAGAACTTATTGAAAGCATTAACGAAACTTCAGTAGTTATCGAAGAAACGCTGGACAAAATGAAGGCTGAACAACTGGATGAGCCTTTCCCGCTTTATTCTTCGCAAGAATTTACCGTAGGTCAGATGCTGATTCACTTGCATGGCCATTTCAATTATCACTTAGGGCAGGTTAATTATTTGAGAAGGGGGTTGGGTGAGAATAGAGGTTGAAATAGCGCAAGCAGATTTGTTCCTGCTTTCAGACTGTGGATAACTGGCTTGT
>DASSAY010000240.1:0-4059 GCA_035699185.1 Balneolaceae bacterium
TATGATACGATTTTAGATATCCTCAATTATTCTGAGGAAAATAATACGCCTACTTTTGTCGCTTCAAATATTTTAGCTGAAGAGCGTATTAAAAAAGTGGGACAAATTCACCAAATTTATACTTCAAAAAGCACCTTTTCAGGACATATTGGTGAGTTGTATAAAAATAATGCGTAAGCACTAAAAAACCCTAAAAGCTGTGAAGGAGTTGTACACCTGAACCTGCTGGTTGGCATGAAGCGGGAGTTCAACTCCCTTGAAGCATTGAGAAGACCCTCAGGGTTTTCTTACATAATGAAATAAAAGGCGGCTCAAATTTTTGGGTCGTCTTTTTTGTTAAACGAGAGTAGAAAGGCAAAATATTTTTTTATGGTTTCCAAAGAAGAATTTTTCCAGAAAGATCGCCTTATCAAAGGCATCAGCACGGACGGCAATCTTAAAATTTCAGTAGTAAAAACAACCGATGTCGTAAAAACGGCGCGCAAAAAACATAAACTGTCTTTGCTAAATACCGTTTTACTCGGGCGCGCTTTAACCGGAACCATGCTGATGGCGTCCGAACTCAAAGGCGAGGAGCGGCTCAAATTACGAATTGAAGGAGATGGCCCGGTAGGACTTCTTGTGGCGGAAGCTAACCGCGTGGGTGAGATTCGTGGCTATGTTCAAAATCCACATGCAAGGCTTGATTACAGCAAGTCTGATACCAGCTTAAAAGACGGACTTGGTTTAGGCATTTTGACGGTTTCCAAAACGCTCTACAACAGGGCCGAGCCGAGAACCAGCAGCATCGAGCTGGCGAAAGGAGATATCACCGGTGATTTAGCCTATTATATGCTTCAATCCGAGCAGATTCCTTCTGCTATTCTTTTGGATGTGGGTATGGACGACCAGGGCGAAATCACCGAAGCGGGCGGACTTTTAATTCAGCGCATGCCCGACGCCCCCGAAGGAATGATCGAAAAACTTCAGCAAAAAATGCTTCAGTTCGATTCCATTAGCAAGCTGCTAAGTGAAGGGCATTATATTGATGACATCATGAAAAAGGCGATGGCTCCCAATAAGGTGAAAGAATTGGATCGTCAGCCGGTAGATTTCTTTTGCCGTTGCAGCCGCGACCGCTTCTTAAACGCACTGGCCATGCTTGGTTATCGAGACCTGAAAGAAATCAGTGATGAAGGCCAGGAACTGGTTTGCCACTTTTGCAATGAGCACTATCATATTTCGAAAAGTGAAATTGAAGAGTTGCTGCTACAGACCAAGGCCAAGATGAATTGATGGACAAAAATTAGAGTTTAGAGGTTAGAAGCTGGATAAACTCAACCTTAACCTGTAGCCTTTATGCCGAGAAAACATGTAGTCATCATCGGCGGTGGATTCGGGGGAATTTCAGCCGCGAAAAAGCTTAAAAAAGTGGATGTTGATGTCACGCTCATCGACAAACATAACCATCATCTCTTTCAGCCGTTGCTTTATCAGGTAGCCACAGCCGCAATGTCGCCCGGAGATATTGCCCTCCCCATTCGCGCTATTTTAGGTAAACAGGGTATGAAAGTAATTCTTGGTTGTGTGGTAGACATCAACCGGCAGGAGGATTATGTAGAGCTGAAAAACGGACGGCAAATCAATTTTGATTATTTAATCGCAGCTCCCGGTTCACAATACAACTATTTTGGGAATGATGAGTGGGCTGATTATGCGCCGGGCCTGAAGTCGCTGGCCGATGGCCTTCAGGTTCGCGAGCGAATCCTACTTTCGCTCGAAGAAGCCGAACAGCTTGATGATCCGGTCTTAAGAGCGCCTTTTCTAACCTACGTAATCATCGGCGGCGGGCCAACGGGCGTAGAAATGGCCGGCGCCATCGCTGAAATCGCAAAGAGAAATATGATGCGTGATTACACCACCTTCAGCAAGAATGAAACGCGTATCTTTTTGGTTGAAGCCGGCCCTCAAATTCTCAATGGCTACCCCGATTCACTCTCAGAAAAGGCGCGCGAATCTCTTGAAAATATGGGCGTTCGCGTGCTTTTAAATACCCCGGTTATCGACATCGGCCCGCATCGCGTTTCTTTCAAAGAAGGAAGTATTGAAACGCCGAATATTATCTGGGCCGCAGGTGTGTCCGCTTCTCCGCTGCTGCCAAAGCTGAATGCAGAGCAGGACCGCTCGGGAAGAGTGATGGTGAACGATGATCTTTCCATCCCCGGCAGCCCACGCATTTTTGTGATTGGTGATGCCGCCCACAAGGAAGATAAAAACGGAAATGTGCTGCCTGCCCTGGCCCCGGTTGCAATCCAGCAGGGTGAATTTATTGGCAAGTTGATTAAGTACGAACTCAGGGGCAAAAAACGAGATTCTTTTCGCTATACCGATAAAGGCACTATGGCTACCATCGGGCGGGCCAAAGCGGTGGCTGATATTCGCGGCTTCAAATTCAGCGGATTCATTGCATGGCTGCTCTGGTCGGTCATCCATATCTTCTTTCTCATTGGCTTTCGGAACCGTGTTCGTGTTTTCATGGAATGGATGTGGTACTATTTCACCTTCAAGCGGGGCGTGCGGCTCATCACTAAACGCTTTAAGAGTGAAGTTGTGAATGAACGCTAATTTTTTTATATCTACACGGAAGCACTAAAAGCACAAAATTTTGTGCGATTTGAGTTTTAGTGGTAGTAATTAGTCTTCATTAACTTTTCTGTATGAAATATTCTTTGCTTGTCGTTTTTTTGTTGCTTCTTCCGTTAACTACCCTTTCAGCCCAGGACAAAAACATTCGAACGTACGGCATTGAAATTGGGGTTCTGGAACCAGGTCCGCTGAATGCCATCACCGATGTGGAAGGCGTGCAAGTGGGACATCAAACCATCATTGAAGGAGATAGTGTACGAACAGGTGTTACGGCTATTTTGCCTCACCCGGGGAATATCTTTCAGCAAAAAGTGCCGGCGGCGGTGTACGTTGGAAACGGATTCGGCAAGTTAATGGGTACTACGCAAATTGAAGAGTTGGGGAATATTGAAACGCCTATCATTTTAACCAATACGCTAAGCGTTCCTACGGCCGCCAATGCGGTTATCAGTCATGTTTTAGGAAAGGATGAAAACAAAAACGTGCGCTCGGTAAACCCGGTAGTGGGTGAAACAAATGATGGTTATTTGAATGACATTCGGGGCCGACATGTAACAGAGCAGGATGTTCTTAAAGCTATTAAATCAGCAAAACCGGGTCCCGTGAAACAGGGAAATGTAGGCGCAGGAACCGGAACGAGTGTCTTTGGGTTTAAAGGCGGCATCGGGACATCATCCCGAAAACTGCCTGAAAATCTGGGCGGTTACACGGTGGGTGTTTTGGTACAAACCAATTTCGGGGGCGTTCTGCAAATTGCCGGCGTTCCGGTTGGCAAAGAACTCGGCAAATATTATTTGAATGATGAATTGAATACAACTCCCGACGGTTCGTGCATGATCATCGTTGCCACCGATGCTCCCTTGAATTCCCGCAATCTCGAACGCCTGGCCAAACGCGCTATCTTTGGACTCGCCAAAACCGGTGGCATTGCCTCCAACGGCAGCGGTGATTACGTCATCGCTTTTTCCACGGCTGAGGCGGTTCGCATTCCTTATCACTCCGAAAAAGCTACTCGCCAAACTAAAGTGTTAAGAAATGTTGCCATGTCTCCGCTGTTTATGGCGGTGATTGAAGCTACGGAAGAAGCGATCATCAATTCACTCTTTCATGCCGAAACAATGACAGGGCGTGATGGACATACCATCAAAGAACTTCCGGTTGAAAAGGTGCTGTCTTTGATGCAAAGATATGGACGAGAAATCAAATAGGAGTAGCAACCATTGACCGCTTAGTTAAATTTTATTATATCAGAAGCAGTTTCGATATGTCCTAAAACCACGCAGCCCACTAAATCCGGATGGTCCTGAACCAATAAGCCATCATCAACCTTTCTGAGCAGCCACAAAATGAGGATATCTCCGCCTGCGGCAAGGGTAAAGAGCAAGCCGAAACCCAGCAGCCAGCCGTTTTGCAGAATAAGTGACGCCAAAAACG
>DASSAY010000241.1:0-3008 GCA_035699185.1 Balneolaceae bacterium
TACTGCCGATTCGAGCGTAAAATCGTTAAATTTGATTCCTGATCCTTCACCCCGCGAAATATCTTTTACCGTATCTTTTAATCCCCCTGTATTCCGCACGATGGGAACACTTCCATACCGCATGGCATACATTTGATTCAACCCGCAAGGCTCTACCCGGGACGGCATCACCATAAAATCACTACCGGCATAGACTTGATGCGCCAGCGGTTCGTTATAATCGAGGGCGGCATCAAAAAAGCCGACGTATTGATCGCTCATCTCCCTAAATCGTTGATGCAACTCGGGGTCGCCGGTTCCCAGCACAATAAAGTTTACTTTTTCGGGTGATTCAAGCAAAGCCTGAAAAAGATCAGGCAACAGATCAGCGCCCTTCTCGCGTGCCAGCCGCCCAATGTATGAAATAGTCGGATATCCTGGATTCAAACCAAACTGCTTACAAAGAGTTTTTTTATTCTTTGCCTTGCCTTTAGCTACATCATCATGGCTGTAATTACGGGTGATAAAATCATCCGTAGCAGGATTCCAAACTTGTTCATCAATGCCGTTGAGGATGCCTTTCGACTTTTGCTGCTCGTTCTGGAACAGCCACTCCAATCCGCTGCTTTCTTGACTGAGTTCTTGCATATAGGACGGTGAAACCGTAGTGATTTTCCAGCAGCTTTTGAGTCCTGCCGCCAGGCAATTTAGCTTTTGATCCCAGTCCAGCAGGCCAATCTTTTGTTGATTGAAATCCGGCAATAACTCACTTTTATTCAAATTAAAAATGCCCTGGTATTCGGCATTATGGACGGTGAAAACTGTGGGAATGTGTTTCATGCCATCATAGCGAAAACTTTGGGTAAGCATGAAAGGAGTTAAGCCGGTATGATGATCGTGACAGTGAATGATATCAGGCCTTTCCGCAGTGTAATTCAGCCATTCAAGAACCGCAATCTGAAAGCAGGTGAATCGCTCAGAAGCAAAGTTGCCGGGATAAATTTCCGCACCGCTGAAATATTTTGGAATATCAACCACATAAAACGGAAAGCCGAGTAAATTTTTAGCTTCGCGCTGGATACGAAATTCAAAGGCATCATCACCCAAAGGAGCCGTGCCTTCAAAAACCGTTTTGAACCGGTGATTTTCTATCCATTCAGTGCCGTATTTAGGAATGACCACCGGGGCATCTATCCCTTCTTCAACCAAATATTTTGGCAGCGAACCGACTACATCGGCCAATCCCCCGGCTTTTGCAGCAGGGTAACATTCGGCACTGAGATGAAGTATCTTCATGAAATTGAAACTTGTTTAAAATTTACGCGTAAAGCGTTTTCTGTATATCAAAAAAGTAATTAAATGTGTTGAGTGTTTGAAACATACTGCTTTAGGACGGTTATTGAGCCATTAAAGCAACCACCCCTGCACCCCTGACATTACCCATATAATTTGGAATGAGTTAATTTAAGCCGATAATGACGCAAGTAAAAAGCAGCAATCATTTTTGTATAAATTCTTTCGGTCTTTCGATAAGCGCTGCTATAAATATGCCTGAACCTTTGCAGCAAAGAGGTCTTGGCTTCCTCGCTCGGAGGCACCGCTACCTGCGTGCCCAAACACAGCTGTATAGCATAACTCAAGCAGCTAAGCACAATGAGTTTTTGAAGACGCTGCCTGCCGGGGATTTTTGCCGTATAGGTTTCCCATTTAAGTACGCTTTTCAAATCTTTAAATGTTTCTTCAATCCACATACGGCGTTTGTAGTCTTCGGCCGCCTGCTCAGGATCAACCGAGGTAGCCAGATACCAGCGCCGCTGGAAGTCAGGCGAACAGCAAATAGCCAGGTTCAGTCCTTTGGTGGGATTCGTTTGCCCGATGATCACCTTGCGGTAGCTGCCTGCATCGCACAGGTGAAGTTGAATAAATTCCTGGCCACCCTCGGTTTTAATCTTGTAGCTGCCGTTAATACGGATGACCTGATCCCAGCCCAGCTCCCGGCACAGCTTAAACATACGGGCTCCTTCGAAGCCTCCGTCCCCGATAAGCTCATAATTATATTTGTCGGGGAGCAGCCCTTTAAGGGTTCGGGTAAAGGTTTCTACTCGCTGCCAATAGTCATAGCTAACATTGACTCCTTTCCAAATTTGCAAATAAACAGGAATAGAACGCCCGCGGTAACTGATCGAGGCGGCAAGAATCCAGAAATCATCTTTCAGGGTGGTGGCGTCGATAAGCAAGGTAATACGCGAGCGCCTGGCAAGCTTCATATAGGGCAGGCAAAACAAGGTTCGCACGTAGGATTGCCAAAAGCCTTGATCAAGATCCATGGTATCCAAAAAGTTTTGCAAGCGTTTAAGTTTGTGTTTGACATTCGTCTCCCCGAGCAGCCGCGAAGCAATATGCCGCAAGGTAAACCGCTGATGAGAAAACATAGCCAGCAACACTTCAGCCATTGTATCCAGATTATATTTGTTATAATGAGGGAAGGTTCGCTTGAGTATTTGGTAGGTTTTTCGGGCAAAAATTTTATGCATAATGAAGTGATTATTTATTACGCTATAACTTCTTGATATATAATCAATTATAATCATAAATACAATATTACATGGGTAATGTCAGCCCCGCACCCCTCCTTTAAAAGGAGGGGATTTTTCTCCCCTTTTCAAGGGGAGATGCAAGAGGGGTTGGCGCAATGATTTTTAAAAGAACTTTTAGAATTAATTTAATCGATAAAATTTAAAAGGAATAATGCAAACGCCTACGCTAAGCAACGACGATCGTTTTGCCCTGATGGTTTCCGGAGGAATCCATCTGGTGTTGTTGCTGCTTTTTTTAGTGTACACCTTTTCAACCGAGGTGAATATGCGTCCCTCGTTTATCGAAGTTGAATTTGGTGAATTTCAAACCGGATCTCCGGCCGAATTTGCCGAGCAGCAGAACGAGGAAGTGGCTACCAGCCCCGATCCCTCCGAGGTAGAACCGGAAGAGCCTGAACCTACTCCACCCGAGCCGGTTGAACAACAAAAAAC
>DASSAY010000242.1:0-6756 GCA_035699185.1 Balneolaceae bacterium
CGCCTTCCGGCACCATCGTTGAAATATCTTTGCCCTGTCCCGCCCGCTTTCTGATTTCTGTTGATGAAATATCCACAGGCTGATGAGAGACAAACCGGACTTTCTCGAGAACTTTTTCATTCGGGCCAGAACCATCAGTAGTACTACGCCGGGCAATCAGCAGATTACAATAGTCGAGAATCTCCTGCCATTGGAACCATTCAGTAAAATCAACCGCGGAATCTTCACCGATACACAGAAAAAAGCTGCTGTCAGGATGCTTCTCATTCAAATATTTTACGGTTTGAACGGTATAAGACGGATATGAAAGCTTTTTCTCAACTTCGTTGATACACACATCATCCATTTGCCCGAAAGCAACTTTAAGCATTTTCAGCCGGATATCATAATTCGTTAGGCTGTGCTTTTTATGGGGCGGATCTGGCGCCGGCAGAACCCAAAGTTCGGAGATGTATTCTGATTCTAAAAAAGATTGAGCTATAGCAAGGTGCCCATTATGAACAGGGTCAAAACTCCCCCCCAAAAGGCCGATTCCCTGTTTATCATCACCCATCACTTCTCTGCATCTGCAGTGTCCGCTGCCGCTTCTTCTTCCGGTATATCTAAAGCAGCCAATGCACTGCGCGCTTCATCAACATACTCTTCGGCTTCATCTCTATATTTCCCATTGGGAAAAAGCTGGATGAATTTTTCATAAGCTTCTATTGCTTCGCCATACCGTTCCGGCTGTTTGGAAAGAACACTATGGTCGGCGTAGGCAATGTAAGTTTCAATCTCATGAAGCAAAGCTCTTTGTGCCCAAACAGTTCCGGGAAAGCGTTCAATGGTCAAATCGTAATAAATAATCGCTGCTTCATAGCTGTCAATGCGACGATAAAGGTCGGCCGCAAAATACATTTTTTTAGCCAATTTGGCACGCAATTTATTAATATAAGAAGCGGCCTCTTCAACTTTCACAGATTCAGGATAGCGTGAAATATAGAGACGAAATTTCTCTATGGCCGTATGGGTATACTCCTGATCCAGCTTGTAGCGGGGACTTAATTTAAAATAACTTAAAGCCTCTTTATACTGCGCTTCATCTCGTTTTTCTGCTCTTGGAAACAGGGTGATATATCGTTTATATTCCGAAGCCGCCAGTAAAAACCGTTCATCATTAAAATATGACTGGGCGAGCAAATATTGCGCTGACTGTCCGTAATCGGTACCACGGCCAATACTGATAACTGTTTCAAAAGCCTGAGCAGCATCTCCGAACTCACCCGATTGAAAAAGAGCCATTGCTTTTTTATAGGCCACCGGCAGCGTATCCCCGCGCTGGATTAAACGCTCATTTTTACAGGATGCCAAGACACCGAAAATGAGCAATAAGCATGAAATTCTAAAAAAAGTGGTTGAACTATTCTTCATTATATGATTGTTAGCTTTCAAAATTCGCGGGAGGTCAAATGGTTTAAGAATTCTATAATTTCAGTTTTATAATCAGATGATGCAAAACTATCAAGGTGATCGATGGCAACCCGGTAATGATATTGAATCGCTTTCCGGGCATCATCCAAGACATCCAGTTCATCATAAAGCCTAATAACCTGAGCTATTTCTTTTTCCGAAATATCTTTGGCACCGAGAGTTTTTGCCAGTATTCTTTTTTGATATTCATTACTTCGCTGTAACGCAAGCAGGCTAAGATATGTTTTCTTGCCTTCGATAATATCCCCTCCCCTTGTCTTGCCAAATTTATCGGGGTCGGCCACCGCATCCAGCAAATCATCCTGGATTTGGAAGGCAATACCGGCTTTTTGTCCTACAAATTTCAGTTCATCAATCTGTGTAGAAGTGGCTTCCGCTACGGCTCCCCCCATAGCCAGCGACCCGCTTAGCAGGGCCGCCGTTTTTCCTTCAATCATTTGCAGATATTCATCCAGCGTTACATCTTCGCGGGATTCAAACATTAGATCGTAGGCTTGTCCTTCGCAGACCCGCTCGGCACTATTTAGAAAAATATCAAGAATGATGCGGTAGGCATCTTTAGAAAACGGCTCGCTACGCCCGTAATACTGCAACTGTTTGAACGCTTTGGCGTACATGGCATCGCCGGAAAGAATAGCCGTATTAGCATTCCACTTTTTAAAAACGCTGGGCGCTCCCCGGCGGGTTTCGGCGCCATCCATAATATCGTCATGCAGCAGGGTGAAATTGTGTAGCAATTCGATGGATAATGCAGCAGGCAAAGCATCCTGAATATCTCCGCCGCAAAGGCCGCAACCGATAAGCGTGAGGTACGGCCGGACCCTTTTACCCTGTAAGGCAAGCGTAAATCGAACCGGATCATAAAGTAGCGAGGGCTCCTGCGGCAGGTCCAGTTCCGCGAGCCGCCGATCGATTAACTTTGAAAGTTTTTGCTGCTGAATGGTGATTTCCAAAATGCTTTAACAGTTTATGAAAGGCCAAATATAAGCATTTTAGGGAAAGATGTTACCGCTGATTTGAAGGTCGAAAGTCTAAGGTCTGAGGAATCCCTTGAAACTTATAGCTTATTTAATATCCTACCTAATATGCTTCGAATCCAGCTCATCTAATCGTTCACAACCGAGCAGTGTTAGAATGATTACCAGTTGCTTTTTCCAGTTCTGATAGAGCTCTTCAAGTCCATCAAAGCCGTTGTTAACCACGGCTTTAATGACAGGCTGAGCCGAAGCAGCAAAATCAGCACCGAGACACAGACTCTTAGCGATATCATGGGCAGATCGTATCCCGCCCGAGGCAATCAAATCAAAATCGTAGTCTGCCCGGAGTTCATTTATCTGCCTCACACATTGAACCGATGGAATTCCCCAATCGTTAAAGGCTTCATTTGAAGCAGTCTTTGCCCGTTCATTTTCCACTTTAGCCCAGCTTGTACCGCCCGCCCCGGCTGTATCAATCACTTGTACCCCCGCTTTTAGCAAACGCAGAGCCACTTCGGCTGAAATGCCCGCCCCGGTTTCTTTAACGATTACCGGCACATGGCTATCCGAACAAAGCTGCTGAATACCCTCTTCTACTCCTTTAAAATTGCGGTCGCCCTCGGGCTGCATCAATTCCTGTAAGGGATTCAAATGAACGATGACAGCATCGGCTTCAATAGAATCAATAAGAAGCTCTAATTGTTCTGATGAAAGTCCGCCAATTAATTGAGCCCCACCGATATTTGCCGCAATAAAAGCATCCGGAGCTTTCTCCCTTACTACAGAGAAAGAAGCAATGGCGTCCGAATCTTCAAGCATGATTCTTTGGCTGCCCACCCCAAACGGCAGGTTATATTTTTGACAAAATGTTGCGATGATAGCGTTAACCGCTCCTGCATCGGTATAGCCGCCGGTCATGGATGAAATAAAAAGCGGGAAAGAAAAAGTTCGTCCCAATAAAACAGCTTCGGTAGAAACATCATCCATATTTACTTCCGGCAGGGCATTATGAATGAAACGATAATCATCAAATCCGGTGGGAATCCGGTAATCGACATCTCCGTTGGTAGTTAAAGAAACGTGATCTTTTTTACGCTGTTTAATAGACATCAGTTTAGCCCGGAAACACAAAAAGCACTAAAAGCTTTTATGCCTGCAAGTTTCAGTGTTTACAATTATTATTAGATTGTGAAAGGTAAGAATTAACGACAAAGATTCTGCATCAAATTCATTCGATCAA
Organism: Balneolaceae bacterium; assembly: GCA_035699185.1. GTDB lineage: Bacteria > Bacteroidota > Rhodothermia > Balneolales > Balneolaceae > Fodinibius. The sequence goes on from DASSAY010000242.1 coordinate 3,688, forward strand.
CTGTTGGATCAATAGTTAATCGTCTAACAAATTCGGATCCCATAAATGAGCGTCTATATCTACCTGGTAATCATCAATAAAGGTTATGTTTTCTTGCTGAAGCCGCTCGCGCATAGTATCATCCGGGAAATGAGAACGCCCGGTTAATTCGCCTTTTCTGTTTACTACACGATGAGCAGGAATTCCGGTTCCGGCCGCATTATTCAGTGCATAACCTACCATTCGCGCCCCCGAAGCGATGCCCAGGTACTGAGCTATAATCCCGAAGGTGGTTACTTTTCCCAGTGGAATTTTAGCGACAACTTCGTATACCCGTTCGTAATAATCTTTCATAAGATTTATTCAATTTAGAAAAGCAAAGTACGTTTACAAGATACCCTGAAAATCAGCGGATACATTTCTACTCGTTTCGTCGTTCTGCGGCGGAACCGTCCAATACTTCATGCAGTCTTGCGGCTTGATCAGTATCAATAGAACCATTTGACTGAGCCAATTTCACTGCTTCAGCCCCTAATACAACATAAATATTTAGCAAATGCGATTGCTTATCGAGCAGTTTAATATGCTTTTTTACCGTTTTGATATCACCCCGCGCGATGGGACCTGTGAGCGCTTTTCCCAGCGACTGTTGATTTGCATTTTGCAACGTTTTTTGAATAAGCGGCAGTAATGCTTTTTGTACCTGTTTTTGAGAAAGTCCGCCCAATGCTCCGGTTTCGGCAGCTACTTTCATCAGGGAGATAAGGTAATTTGATGCTATTACAGCGGCCGCATGAAGTTGTGATTTTTGTTCTTCGGTTACTTCAAAAGCATGCGATCCTAACTTTTTTGCTAAGGGCATCAGCGTTTTAAACGTCTTTTTATCACCCTGCAAGCTAAAGAAGATATTATCAAAATCACTGTGGGCTGCCTGCTCAGTAAATGACTGTAAAGGATGGAAAGATGCTATAGCTGCTCCCTTTTTTTGAAGATGGGACAGTATATTTGCCGGCTCATTTCCCGAACAGTGAACAAAGGTATATCCGGTAAAATCATTATCTATTTCTGAAAGTTGGCGAGCGGCTTGTTCGATGGCTCCGTCAGAAAGGGTCAGGAAAACGAGACGGCCAAGCTGATCCTTTTTAGCAGGGAATGGCGCTGAAATATCAATATTTAACCGGCGGGAGAGCTCTTGCGCCTTTCCATCGCTACGGTTAAATACACTCTTGATAACAATGTCTTTTTCCGCGAGTCTTTTTGCCAATACCTGCCCTAACCTTCCAAGGCCAATAATGGTGATATCAGGTATGTTCATTGGTTTGAAAGCTAAGAAATTTCTACGAGCTCATGCAAAATTTTTCAGATTAACAGCTAAAATGTTCAACGATTTCGTTCAAATCACTGAAGAAAATGGTCTTTCTTCAAGCGAATGTTATGTTCATACTTCAAATCCTAACCGCTCGGGTTCGCCATAAGCGGTGAGTAAACTGCCTGAATAGTCTTGATATTCACCGTTCAGAAAATTCAATGTTAAATTCCATTGATTAGCCACAATCACTCCGGCCATGAATGATGTGGCCCCTTTCATGGGTGATGAATTGCTATTCAAATGATTCAACAAACCGGACTGATTGTTAGTTTCAACCATCTTTTTAATATCCTGGAATTCCTTTTTGTGCTCGTTATCCAGTTCACAGCAAAAGATTATGAGTGCATTTCGGGATGCTAAAACCTCTTCCACAACATAAGCCAGTTCTTTTACAATAGATGGATCGCGGTCGGCAATTTGTATATGCACCGCCGAAAAATCATCCGAGAGCGTCTGCAAAAACATAAGCTGCTGAAAAAGGCTTGCGTTTTTATTAAAAGCTTCATCATGGATGAAAAAATCATCATCTTCATCGCAAAACTCGTTGCGTATGTAATCATTGGCGGGTACCTGGCCGAGTGGGGTTTCGAATATCTTGTTTGATGGCATAGACAGTTTTTTATTCAGCTCTTCGTGATGCGATTCAATAATCACTACCGTTTCGTAGTTCGCCATATCTACCCGGCTGTAGATGTCGCAAGTGCGCTCAAAGTTATCACTGTTAATCCTTTCGGGTGCAAAAAGTAAGCGGATATGGCCATTAGGGCCGTCATTACGCTCCCGGGCTTGTTTGATGCCATCTTCAATCTGTTCGCGGGAATAAGAAGTGATATTCATAAAAAATAAAGCTGATCAATTTTAAGGTTTATGATAAAATGCCACGGCCAACCAATTGTTGTCCGCCTGAAAGCTACAAATTTTAGCCGTTTTGTCATTATTTAATTGCACAAAAAAATCATTTTTATCTCGCTGAACTTGCACATCATTCATATTCATGCGCAGTCCGCATCCTTCAAGTTTAATGAACGCCTCCTTGATCGTCCACAGCCGAACAGCGTCTATTCCCTTAAGTGATTGAGATTCATCTGGATGAATCATTCGCTCTCTTAATGCCCCGGTTACAGGGCGGTTTACCGGTTCAAGATCAACCCCGATAGAGGCATCTTTGGTAATCCCGCAAAAAACATCGTCTCGCGTATGAGCGATGCTCACGTAATAACTGTTCGCCCCGCATTTTCCCGAAGGACGTCCCATTTCGTCTTTAAGAATGATGAACTCCTCTCCTTTCATCCCCATTTGGCGGGACATTTTTCTCAGCAGCAAGCGTGCGGCAACAAACTCTTTTTTGCGCCTCCGATTTTTGAATGATGAAAGCTCATCCTGTTCATCGCTGCTGAGCATGTGCAATAAATCATCCGATAGCTCTGCGATTGGTGAAATTGCAAACGCTCCTGAAATGGGCAGACGGTTATTTATTGGAGTGATGGCTTGGAGCATTTAGATAATTTCTGTTTATGTCTATTGACCCCTAAATCCCCTAAAGGGGACCCATAGTTGTGAAGGAGTTGTACTCCTGAACGCGGAGTGGCAATTCCCTTGGAGCTTACAGAGACTTTTGAGTTTGCCTTTTTCAAAGAAACCGTTCTTTATGTTACTGCCACTAATAAACCTGAATTTCACTTTTATTTTCAAACAGTAATGTCCCCTTTAGGGGATTTAGG
>DASSAY010000243.1:0-6681 GCA_035699185.1 Balneolaceae bacterium
TTGGGTCATACTTTATCAGAAAATCAGGAGCGCATACCAATGTACTTGCTATTCTTTTTTTTCTGGGCGGTATTATTTTTGTTCTGGCTCGAGATTCAATTAGAAAAAAGTCCCGCTTGAAACGGACATCAGCAGTAACCGAACTAAATGAATGACTGAACCCCAATAAAATTGAGAAATCGCCATGAGAAACTTTGCGATCATCTATGCCAGCATGTCGGGCAACACCGAGGCGATGGTACGTTATATAGTACAAGGTATGCGCGAAAAAGGGGCAACGGTTGATGTCACAGATATCTTTGAGCTGACTGAAGGAACATTAGGTTTAGAAAAATATGACGGTATTCTGATAGGAACCTACACCTGGATGGACGGCGACGTGCCTGACGAATTTTTATCGTTCTTCGAGAGCTTGCCGAATCGGGATCTGCGCGGGCAGAAAGCGGCGGTATTTGGTTCTTACGAATCATTCTATGGTAATGAAGGTGCCGCTATTGATCTGTTCACAGATGCGCTCAAAACCGCCGGTGCCGAAGTAGTTTTACCACCCCTCAAAATTGAGCTTTCTCCCGAGCCGGATGAAGTAATCAATTGTATAGCATACGGTAAAAAATTCGTCAGCAAGTTTGATGAAAGTATAAGAAGCAGCCGTAAAAAGAGCTTCCACCTTTCTTAGGTATCAGGCCGGTTAGCGAAATACAAACGCCGCCAATTCCAACTCCGAAATTTCCTAAAAATTTACTACCTTTGAATGCCTGTTCAGGAAAGTGAAATCCTTCTAAATCATCTATATGTCATCCTGAATTTATTTCAGGATCTGTAGTTAAGATTGTGTTTTTAGCAGCTTCAAAAAGAAGAATTTAGCATAAGATGCTGATCCGCCAGCTGGCGGACAACATGACACAAGTTTTTTATAGTTTTTAAACGAATTTAAATAAAACAGTTATGAGTGAATACCGCACGGAAAAAGATTCAATGGGAGATATTAAAGTACCAAAAGATGCCTATTACGGAGCACAGACCCAGCGTGCTATTGATAATTTTCCGGTCAGTGATCTCCGCTTCAGCCGTGGTTTTATTGAAGCTTTGGGGCTGATCAAAAAGAACGCCGCCAAAGTAAACGCCGGACTTGGTGCCCTTGACGAAGGCATCGCAACGGCCATTCAAAAAGCGGCAAATGAGGTTGCCGAGGGTAAGTTTGATAATGATTTTGCCATCGATATTTTTCAAACCGGCTCAGGCACTTCAACCAATATGAATGCCAATGAAGTGATCGCGCGGCGGGCGAATGAACTCAAGAATGATTCCATCGAAACCATTATTCATCCGAACGATCATGTAAATTACGGGCAAAGCTCGAATGATGTCATTCCGACAGCCATCCGTGTGGCCGCGGTGAGAGCGGTTACAAAGAATCTGATTCCCGCGCTCAATCATCTTGAAGTTGCTTTTGCTGAAAAGGTGAACCAATTTTCTGATGTAGTGAAGACCGGGCGTACCCATTTAATGGATGCTATGCCGGTAACCATCGGGCAGGAATTTAGCGGTTACGCCCGGCAAGTTGAACTGGCTGCCGAGCGCCTTAAATCATCCTTGCAACGCATGGCTGAACTTCCGCAGGGCGGTACCGCCGTGGGCACCGGTATCAACACCAATCCCCATTTTGGGAGAAAAATGGCTGCGGCTCTTTCCCGGGAAACAGGTTTTAAGTTTCAGGAAGCCGAAAATCATTTTGAAGCCCAATCTACGGTCGATGCGCCCGTTGAATTAAGCGGGCAACTGAAAACCATCGCGGTAGGACTGATGAAAATCGGCAATGACCTGCGCTGGATGAACTCCGGCCCCAACAGCGGGCTGGCAGAAATTCAGCTTGAAGCACTTCAACCCGGTTCGTCGATTATGCCGGGTAAGATTAATCCGGTAATCGAAGAATCGCTTACCATGGTTTGCGCCCAGGTGATCGGCAATGATTCAACCATCACTGTTGCAGGACAGGCAGGCAATTTTGAGCTCAATGTGATGCTTCCGGTGGTTGCTCATAACCTGCTTCAGTCAATCCATATTTTAGGAAATGCGGCGCGTAATTTGGCTGACCGTTCCGTCTCCCGGCTTTCAGTAAATAAAGAGCGGGTGGCAGATATGGTGGGACGAAACCCCGTTTTGGTTACCGCTTTGAATCCCATTATCGGGTACGACAAGGCAGCGAAAATTGCCAAGAAAGCGTTCAAAGAAAATCGTCCGGTTAAAGAAGTAGCCCGCGAAATGACCGATTTAAGTGATGAAGAACTCGATCAGGCACTCGACCCCATAAAAATGACCAGGGGCGGGTTTATGGAATAGGCTGGAAGTGATGAAGCGAGAAGCAAGAAGTGAAAAGCAAGATTAGTGGCTTCTCTCTTCTTGCTTCTAACTTCTCGCTTCTTCCAATTAGCCGGCTGAATACTTATGAATTAGCTAAGATTGTTTTAGCTCAAAAATTTTGAATAAAGAAGACATTATGGCAACGAAAACGAAAAAAAGTAAGTCAAAGTCCAAAAAGAAATCTAAATCAAGCTTCACCAAAAAGCAGAAGCAGGAGATCCTCGATGATTATAAACTGGCGGTGATGAGCCGCGAAGCTTCTTATTTGGGACGAAAAGAAACCCTCACCGGTAAGGCCAAGTTCGGCATTTTTGGGGACGGAAAAGAGATTCCGCAGATCGCCATGGCTAAATATTTTAAAAATGGGGATTTCCGGTCGGGTTATTATCGCGATCAAACCTTTATGATGGCCATTGGGCAGGTAAGCGTTCAGCAATTTTTTGCCCAGCTTTATGCCCACGCCAGCCTTGAAGCCGAACCCGGCACCGGCGGACGCCAAATGAACGCCCACTTCAGCACGCGAAGCCTGAATGATGACGGGAGCTGGAAGGACCTCACCAAGATGAAAAACACTTCACCCGATATTTCACCCACAGCCGGACAAATGGCCCGTTTGCTGGGGCTGGCTCAGGCTTCAAATATTTATCAGAAGCATGAGTCATTGCTCGAGCAAAAGGAGTTCCAAAAGTTTTCAAAGCAGGGTGATGAGATAGGATGGGGAACCATTGGTGATGCCAGTACTTCGGAGGGCATCTTCTGGGAGGCCATCAATGCAGCGGGTGTTCTGCAAGTACCGATGGTGATGTCGGTTTGGGATGATGGCTATGGAATTTCCGTGCCGCGTAAATATCAAACCACTAAAGGAAGTATTTCTGAAGCCTTAGCCGGCCTTCAGCGGACCAAAGATAAAGACGGGCTGGAAATTATGACGGTGAAAGCCTGGGATTACCAGGCGTTGATGGAAACCTACGAGAAAGCCGAAAAAATCGCCCGCAAGGAACACGTACCGGTGTTGATTCACGTGCAGGAGGTTACCCAGCCGCAGGGACATTCAACATCGGGTTCGCACGAGCGCTATAAATCCGAAGGCCGGCTTAGCTGGGAAGAAGAATATTGCTGCATTCAAAAAACCAGAAAATGGATATTGGATGAAAAGATCGCTGCCAAAAAGAAGCTGGATGAGATTGAAAAAGAAGCCAAGCAGGAGGTAAAAGAAGCACAGAAAGCGGCCTGGAGTGCATTCACCGGAGAGATGAAAGAAGAGCTCAAAACGGTGGATGATTTGCTGAACGGTCTTATCGCGGAAAGCTCCAATGCCGATGCTTTAAAAGAAATTCAAAAGCAGATGAAAGCGCCGATGGTGCCTCTGCGGAATGATATAGTCGCGGCGGTACGAAAAGCGCTTCGGGTGGTCAGAAGCGAAGAGATTTCAGCCAAATCAAAGCTTCAAAAGTGGCTTGATGAAAGCAATGAAGCGAATAGCAAGCGCTACGACAGCTATCTTTACAGCGAGGGTGAGCGATCACCGCTTAATGTGGAAGAAGTGAGGCCGGAGTACAGCGATGAGCCTAAAAACGTGGACGGTCGAGTGGTGCTGCGCGATAACTTCGAGAAGATCTTTGAAAAATATCCCGAGACGCTGGTTTTTGGCGAAGACAGCGGCCAGCTGGGTGATGTGAATAAAGGCCTGGAAGGTATGCAGGATAAGTTCGGGGAGCTCCGGGTGCGGGACACCGGCATCCGCGAAGCTACTATTTTAGGACAAGGCATCGGAATGGCCTTGCGCGGATTACGTCCCATTGCTGAAATCCAGTATCTCGATTACCTGTTGTACTGCTTTCAGGGACTGAGTGATGATCTGGCAACGGTGCGCTATCGAAGCATGGGCGGGCAAAAAGCGCCGCTAATTGTGCGTACTCGCGGCCACCGGCTTGAAGGTGTGTGGCATACCGGCTCGCCGATGGGCATGATTATTAACGGTGTTCGCGGTGTGCATGTTTGTGTTCCCCGCAACCTCACCGATGCCGCCGGCTTATACAATACTTTGCTCCAGGGAGATGATCCCGCTTTGGTGATTGAACCGCTTAACGCTTATCGATTGAAGGAAAAAATGCCCGCTAATTTAGGTGAATTTACCGTCCCGCTGGGCATTCCCGAAATCATTTCTGAAGGCTCGGATATCACCATCGTCTCTTACGGCTCAACCTGTAATATTTGTGAATCGGTGGTTCCTGAATTAGAAGATGCAGGCATTTCTGCCGAATTGATCGATGTACGAACACTGCTGCCTTTTGACAGAAATCATAAGATTGTAGAATCCCTCAAAAAGACCAACCGCATTCTTTTTGTAGATGAAGATGTGCCGGGAGGAGCTTCCGCTTTTATGATGAACAAAGTGCTGCAAGAGCAGGAAGGATACTTTTACCTCGATTCCGAACCTCAATGCCTAACCGCCAAAGAGCATCGCGGCGCTTACGGCTCAGATGGTGATTATTTCTCAAAGCCCAACGCCCAGGATATATTCGAGGCCGCTTATGGCATTATGAATGAAGCGGACCCGAAGAAATATCCCGCTATTTATTAGTTGTAGGGTTATAGGGTATATGGACTATAGGTCGGGCATCTTGCCCGACTCTGCTGGCTATGAGTGATCTGCACGCTGTGGGAGAGTTGTACTTTACGAACATGAGTGATAGCTAAGGAACCCATCCCGGATTCCTCCGTCCCGACATTTCGGGACTGTGGAATTGTCCCCTCCCAAGAGGTGATTTATCCTTGTCTGTATTTTTAATTCTAATGCCTACTGAAAAATAAGTGGAATTAGATATTACCGTTAAGATGTGTTCTATGAAAATGAGAGGTTTGTTATTCCCCTCCCCGGAGAGGTGCCGAGCTTGTCGAGGCGGGGTGGGTCAGAAAAGGGATATATTAAGAATCGTTATCCACTTTCTTTAATTCTACATTTTGGGTGATCTTTTGATCTTGAGCTATACAATTCCAAATAATTTATTATTATGACTAATAAAGGGTAACATACTTCTAACAGCCTAAATAAACGTGTCATTATGAAAAAGCTATTCATTTCTTCAATATTTCTGTGTCTTATGGCATCTGTTGCCTTTGCACAACGTCCGCCATCGGATAAAATCGAAACCGAACAGGGACCTTTAACCGTGCAGCCCATTCGGCACGCAACTCTGACATTAAGCTGGAACGGCAACACCATTTATGTTGACCCCACCGGCGGGGCAGCAGCTTTTGACGGGATTAAAGCGCCCAATATGATACTAATCACAGATATTCACGGCGATCACCTGAATGTTGAAACACTGAATGCGCTTGAGACCGAAGAAACGGTTCTGATCGTACCGCAAGCCGTAGCCGATCAGCTTCCCGAAAGCTATAAAGATCAATTAGTGGTTATCGGTAATGGAGAGACTACCGAACAACTTGGAATGTCTGTCAGGGCCATCCCCATGTACAATTTGCCTGAAAATTCTGAATCATTTCATACAAAAGGCAGAGGCAATGGCTATGTGTTGACGATGGGCGGCAAGAATATTTATATATCCGGCGATACGGAAGACATTCCCGAAATGCGTTCACTCGAAAATATAGATGTGGCTTTTGTTTGTATGAATCTGCCTTATACGATGGATATTTATCAGGCGGCTGATGCAGTGCTGGATTTTGAACCTGCCATTGTCTATCCCTATCATTATAGTGGACAGGATACGGAGGAATTCAAAAAGCTTGTAACGGAGAAAAATGAAAATATTGAGGTGAGGCTGAGAGACTGGTATATGGGGAATTAAACGGTAACTCGAAATTTTATATTACACTGTGAGGGAGTTGCACTTCCGGACTATGTATTTTGTCTACTATATCTGAAATCCCCCATTCCCTTTAGAAAAAGGAGAGAATTTTTCGTGTTTCTGTGTTTAAATCTAAATCACCAGCAGATCCAAAATCACGAAAATCCAGACGATGGGCAGGTAGCCGAAGGAGGTGAACATCAGTTTTTTAGCGGAGGCCTTGTCGCGATTTTTGGCAAAGATAATTCCATAATAAAGGAACACAAGTCCGCTCAGCAGAGCACCCGCGAGATAGAGCCAGCTATTCATGCCTACATAAAAAAGGCCGGCACTCACGGGAAGCAGCACAACCAGACAGGGGAGAATAATTAAAGCGGTTTTGATTCCCCTGGGATCATTCTTAGGCAGCATGCGAAAGCCGGCCATGGAATAATCATCTTTACAAACCCAGGCTATAGCCATCACATGCGGGATTTGCCACAAAAAGGCGATGCCAAACAAAATC
>DASSAY010000244.1:0-6433 GCA_035699185.1 Balneolaceae bacterium
GGGGCAATGCGACGGACAAGTGTTAGTTGTGCACGATATGCTGGGCTTGAACAAAGAATTTAAACCAAGGTTTCTCCGCCGCTATGCTGATATGCACACGACCATGACCGATGCCGTTCAGCACTATATTTCGGATATAAAATCAGGAGAATTTCCTAACGAGAATGAACAATACGGGGATTAGGTATAGGTATAAGGAAATAAGGAAGCCTTATACCCTATACCTTATTTCCCTATTCCTAAAAATATGAGTGAATCAAATCAACCTGTAATTTTAGTTTGTAATGATGATGGCATCTTTTCGCCGGGCATCCGGGCTTTGGCAGAAGTTGCTGATGAATTTGGTAAAGCAGAAATCATTGCCCCTGATCGACAGCAAAGTGCCGTGGGGCATGCCATAACTATGAATACCCCGCTTCGTTCACGTTCTTTTCAGATAAACGGACGTTTTAACGGGCAGGCCGTTACCGGAACTCCGGCCGATTCTGTGAAATTAGGCCATGATCAGCTCATGAAGCGCAAACCGGATTTGGTAGTAAGCGGCATCAATCATGGAAGCAACGCAGGCATCAATATTTTGTATTCGGGAACGGTCAGCGCGGCCACGGAAGGAACGATTTTAGGCTACCCGTCCATCGCTATAAGCTGCACCGATTATGAAGAAGAAGCGGATTTGAGTGGAGCTAAAGAAGCCGCCCGAAAAGTGATCGGCTATGTGCTGCACGAGGGTCTTCCAAAAGGAGTTACGCTGAATTTAAACGTGCCATCCGGAAAATTAAAAGGCATAAAATGGGCTCGTCAGGCCAACAGCCGCTATGTTGAAGAATTTGAAGGACGCGTTGATCCCAACAACCGTTCGTATTATTGGATGACCGGAAAGCTAAAGTTACTGGATGAAGGAGAGGATCTTGATATCAATGTTTTGGAGAAAGGCTATGCGTCTTTGACACCTATTCAGTATGATATGACGGCTTATACGTTGCTCAAAGAAGTGGAAGATGTTGAGTTGTAGGCCGGGCATCTTGGCCGGCAACTGTTAACTGAATATACCTAATACCTTATTCCCCTATACCTTATACCACTAATGCCCTTTATCCTGCAACATTTGAATCACTTCAAGCCAGAAGGCTTCAAAAAGAATTTTTCGATCATCCTTCACCCGTAAATTCATCTGTTCGAGATGAGAAAGGTGAATCGTTTCAATGTGTTCGCCCCATTTTGCACTTTCAGCCGAAACCATGCCGTCATTCGGGCCTTCCTGCTCAAAAATATAGTTATTTTGATAACGTGTAATCACCCGGATGGGATGAGGAGTACCTTTGCCCACGGCAGCGCTGTATGAGTAGTAAGGGACCCGGGGATGATTCGGAACCTGCGGATTAAAGGTTTCGGTTATATAGCGGCGGGTGAGTTGCTCGGCCGAAGCAACAGCTTCACTCTTTGTATGCGGGTAAATTTGCTCACCCATCCAATCAAGGAAATCGGCAAGTTTTTCGCGGATGGCTTCGGGCGTTTTCAGGGTTAATTCTGCGAGGCTTGTGCCGTGATGAGGAGTGGCGACGGTGGTTAGTGAAGCTACGTTGTTGGAAATATCAAGATTTGCGAGCGCATATCGAATATCAAGGCCACCCATGCTGTGAGCTACAATATTTACTTTTTGATAAGGGATTTTTTCCAACAAATTGTGAATAACTTCGACCCACCGTTCAGCGCGCGTCTCAATTTTGGCGTAAGGCACAATGTTGGGCGCGAAGGCCAGCACGTTATGCTTTCGCAGCAACAGGGCTACGTCATAAAGCGGCGAAGGCTTTATGAGCGAGGCAATAGCGCCATAACCGTGACAAATAAGAACCGGGTATTTCAAGTATACCACTTCCGGCTCGGGGAACTCGTTAAGCTGGTATTTTTTAAGCCATTTATCGGTCTTAATCATATCAAAAATCCATTGCTGAGGGATGCATCAATCGTACACCGGCTTTCTTTAGTTCCGGCAGTTTTTCACTCAGCCAATTTAAAGTAGTTTCGCTGCCTTTAATGATGATTAAAGGGTGGGGCTGATCTGTTTTTAGCCGGCTGAGGGCTTTGAAAAAAGAAGCCTTGCCCATTTCTTCATTAAGAATTAATGCGTCCTTGGCATCAATAAAAGCCGGGCCTGCTTTCGATAACGGTTCTATATTTTTTGATGATGAAACTTGTACCATCATAGCAGAAGGCAAGAAATCTTGCAGTTCTTCAAGTTTATCACCTGTGGAGAAGTCTTCTCTCTGTTCATTCCGGAATTGAAAAAAGATCCCTTTGTATTGATCGTCAAGTTGTTGGCTAAGTTCTTTAACTTGCATAGGGTTTGTCACCTTGATCACCATAGGGATAGGTTCTCCGAGGCTGGCAAGTTGACTAATGAGTTCATCTTCCGGTTTTGAATTAAAAATCATCAGAATGCGAGCCTGTTTGCGATTGAGCACTAATTCAGGATCGGTTTGCAGTTTAACGGTACGAATAACCGTATCGAACCAAAGAAAGTTGATGGTGATATTTTTTTCGGGAAAGGTAGCGGTGGCGGGCGTTTTGATGGAATAGGGGTAAAAAACCCGATTCAGTTCGGCGTGAAGCTGTGTTTTTGAAAATGCGGGAGGCAGGCTGACATAATAAGTTTTACGACTCAAATTGGAGTCAACCTTCGTGGTAATTATATTCACTTGTTGCTCGCCGATATTGAAATTAGATAATTCTTTTTTAATCAGCGAATCGGCCTGGGCAAGGTCGGTAAGTTGCTGAAGCGGGTTTTCTGAGGCAGCAAAGAACAGATATCCGCTGACAAAACAAGATATAAGCAACAAAATTACAATAAGCTTTTTTTTTCTTTGTTCCTTCAAGCCAGATATATTTAGTGGGCATTTGGTGGTGTAATAATAGGTGTTATTTGGCTCGAAATCTATCTGAATTTGACGGATGGAACATATTTATAAAGGATGAAGTCATCCCTCGTCATCCGAGCTTTTCTGAATGACGAGGGATCTCAAATGTATTAAAGGCAGGTGCTGGAATTAAGACAAAGAAGGTATCAACGTTTGAGATCCTCACGTACGTTCGGGATGACATAATTTATACTAATTTACCAATAGCAATTTTTATGGCTTTCAATTTTGAACCGGTTCGTTCTGAAAAACAGATTGATGCTTTTCATGAACTGCCTTTTCGTATTTATGAAGATTACCCCAGCTGGGCGCCGCCCTTTCGGTTTGAAATCGAGAATATTTTTGATCCTGCCAAAAATGCCTTTTTTGAAAAGGGCGAGTGTGAGCGCTTTTTGGTAATGAATAAAGGGCGAGCGGTAGCCCGTTTTGCGGTGATGAATACGCCGGCGCGGGATCAGGTTTTGGAGCCTAAAATGGGGGGAATGGGCTTTATCGAAATGGAAAATGATGCGGAACTCGCGCAGGAAATCATCAATTTTTCAAAAAACTGGCATCGCGAGCGGGGTTATAATGCGATGCGCGGGCCGATCAATTTTGGCGAAAACGATACGTATTGGGGACTGCTGGTTGAAAATTATGATGAGCCGCCGATATACGGCATGTTTTATCACCCGCCTTATTATAAAAAGCTCTTAGAGCAGACAGGGGCCGAAAAAATCGACGATCACTGGAGTTATAAGCGCGACTTTAGCGAGCCGATTCCCGATAGAATGCAAAAAATCACCGACCGTATTGAAAGCAAGCCAGCCGTGGAGTTGCGCAGCATTGATTTGAAAAATATTTATCGTGATGGGGAATACATCCGCGAGATTTATAATAAAGCCTGGAGTGAACAGGAAATCCGGGAGCGGGAAGAAGAATTTACGGAGCTTACAAAGGAAACGATTGAAGGAATGATTGAAAAGCTCAAGCCGGTAATCATCCCCGAAAGTATGCTGCTTGCTTTTGTTAATGGAGAACCGGCGTCGTTTGTGGTGTGTGTGCCCGATCTGAATGAAGTTTCCAAAGAAACGGGCGGACGCCTGCGCTGGTGGCATTATCCAAAGCTGTTTTGGTTTAAACGACGCGCCAAACACCTGCGCTCATTGGTTTATGGCACCAAACCGAAATTTCGAAAAATGGGACTCGAAGCCCTCACCTTTACGCGTGGTATTCAATTCACCCGTGAAGCTCTGCCATCTTTGGAATATCTGGAAGGCGCGTGGGTCAGCGAAAAAAACTGGCTGATGCAACGAAGCCTGGAAGCTCTGGGATGCCATCATCATAAAACACACCGGACCTACAAGTGGGAGTTTTAAGGTCACGGAGGATAAAAGGTAAGCATAGAACGATATAATTTTTTTTATATATTATTCTGGCTTTGGTTACATCTACAATTCGCGCTTATGGAACAGCTTTTATTTGATTTAAATCCCAATCCGGTTCTTATTTATGAACTGGATACTCTTTGTATTTTAAAGGTAAATAAAGCTTTTCTGGGAAAATACGGGTATGAAGAGGACGAAATCAGCCGGTTGACCATAGAGGAAATACGTCCCAAGAAGGATATAGAAGTACTAAGGAAACTTCTTAATCAAGATGAGCAGTCACGCAGATCGGGAGTTATTCGTCATTCCTCAAAAAGCGGTGAGATATTTTATGTGAAGGTGAATTCTCACAGTTACAGTTATGAAGGTAAGGAAAGCCGCCTGGCCATTATTCATGATGTTACCGACCGTGTTGAGGCCGAGAAAAAAGCCCGCCGTGCCTTTGATGAACTGAATCATCATGTAAATCACAGCCCTTTAGCCATGGTAAAGTGGGATGCTGATTTTCGAATTTTAAAGTGGTCGAAACGCGCGGAGGAAATTATGGGCTTTAAAGAGCGCTCCGTGCTGGGCAAAACGCCTTACGTTTTTCGATTCAACAGTGATTCTGATTTTGCTTTTGTTGAAGAAAAGATGGATCTGTTGATCAGCGGTAAACAAGATAAGGTTCATTTTGAGACCAGAATGAACCGTAAAGATGGGGCATTGATTGAACTTCGCGTTCATGCATCTGTCTTGCGGGATACGAATGGTGCCATCATTTCGGTACTTACCTTTATCGAAGACATCACCCAGCAGAAAAAAACCGAATCACGCTATTTGCGACTTTTTGAGAATGCGAATGACGGCATTTTTATTATGGAAGGCGATCGCTTCATCGAATGCAATGAACAGGTAACGCAGATTTACGGCTGCCAAAAGAGTGATATCTTGGGACAAACGCCCTCCGATTTCTCACCGGAATATCAGCCGGATGGAAAGCCTTCACGCGATGAAGCGCAAAACCGAATAGAAAAAGCGCTTAGCGGAGATCCGCAGGTTTTTGAGTGGAAACATTTGCAGAAAGATGGCACTCCTATCGATACCGAGGTCAGTTTGAACCGGCTGGAACTGGGTAGTGAAGTTTACCTGCAGGCGATTGTCAGAAATTTAACCGAGCAGAAAAAGGCCCGCGCTGAGCTTCGAAAGAGCGAGCAGTTGTTTAAGAAGTTATTTCTGGAAGCGCCGGGAGCCATCATCATGGTTGATAAGCAGAACCGGGTAAAGAAGGTGAACCAGAGTTTTGAAAAGCTTTTTGGGTATTCGAAAGCAGAATTGCTGGACCAGGATCTTGACCAGATTATTGTATCCAAAGAGGACTATCAAAAAGTCCCTAAAATGCCTGCCATGCATGGCGGGGATGGTAATTTTTATTCCGATGTTATTCGCTATACAAAAAAAGGCGAGGCCAGGGAAGTGCTTTTAGGCACGATTCCTGTCTATCTTGATGGGGAAGCTATAGCGGGTTTTGGTATTTATATTGATATCACCAAACAAAAGGAGAATGAGCGAAAACTGAAAAATTCGCTTGAAGAAAAGCAGGTGCTTTTGGAGGAAATTCATCATCGGGTGAAAAACAATTTAGCCATTATTTCGGGCCTGCTGCAATTGCAGACATTCGACTCGCAAGATGAAAAGATTCGCAGCGTTTTGAATGACAGTCAGCTTCGCATTCAATCAATGGCGACGGTTCATGAACTGCTTTATCAGTCAGAAAATTTCGCAGAAATATCATTCAAGACCTACGTTGATAAGTTGGTTAATTCGATGAAAAATACCTTGCCTTTTGATCACCAAAAGATTGAAGTGGAGATTGAAACGGCAGAAATTTTAATGGATATAAATCAGGCTATACCCTGTGCTATGCTCATTAATGAGCTGATAACCAATGCTTTTAAACATGCTTTTAAAGGCCGAAAATCGGGCACTATTCGAGTTACGTTGAAAGAAATCGGCAAGCGGCTGATCATCAAGGTCAAGGATAATGGAGTGGGGCTTCCGGCTGATTTTACGATTGATAAGAAAAAATCGATCGGAATGAATTTAATTCAAACTTTAACACAGCAGTTGAAAGGAGAGCTCAATATAAAATCTAAAGATGGCGTCTGCTTT
>DASSAY010000245.1:0-11347 GCA_035699185.1 Balneolaceae bacterium
ATTCAGCCATTCAGCCATTCAGCCATTCAGCCATTCAGCCACCCTCTTTCGCTTCTACCGGCAAAATGATGCGATAGGTTGTTCCTTTGTCTTTTTCCGTTTTAACTTCAATGACGGCTTTTAACAGTTCACAAAGGCGACGTACAATCAGCAGGCCGATGCCTTCGCCGTGGCGCCGGACAGCAGCGCTTTTATCTTCACCCGATGTTTCTTTTCGTGATTCTCTGGGTGATGGCGGGAAAGTGGATTTAGTCGTGAGCGATGCCGCATGGGTAGCGCTTAAACCCGGGCCGCTGTCACTGATTTGGATCATCCAGTAATTCTTCTCTCTCAGCTTCCATTGAACCTCAACAAAGCCGGATTGCGTATATTTTAAGGAGTTGAGCAGCAGGTTTTGTACAATGCGTTTCACTTTTTGGGGATCGCTCCGAACGACGAGCTTTTCATCACCCCGGCACCACAAATCTAATTGTTCGTCCTGCGCCATGGGTTGATAGCTGTTGCATAAATCGCCCAGCAGTTCCGCCACGTCAAAACTTTCTATGTGCAACTGTTCTTTTCCTGCTTCTAAACGGAATAGATCAAGAAGCTCGTCCAGCAGCTGCTTTAAACTCTCGGCAGCATTGGACATTTGATCAAGGGTATCGGCCGTTTTTTCATCAAAATTTTTATCCTTCAGCAGATAAAAGCCCGTTCGGATTACATGCAGCATGCCTTTAACATCGTGCGATGTTTGGCGTAAATCGTCCGAGTGAGAAAATTCTTCCGGTTCTTCAATCGCTTGCTTTAAATCACGCAGCCGCGCTTCGGCTTCAGCCCGCTGCAACTGCTGATATTCTTCAACACTGAAAATAATTCCCTCATGGATGTGCCTGGTCAGCAGGCTTAGGGCCTGTTTGAATGCATTCAGCCCTAACGAAAATGCTTCTTCGTACCGGTTGATCTGTTTCATCAATACGTTATGCAAAATACTCCATTCCCAAGCGGTTTCCTGGAGCTCAAAACCGTGTTCCCAGCGATTAGCGCCATGTTCATGCGCTATCTTTTCAGTAAAATCTTTTTCGTTACTAAGGCTATTGCAGAACTGGTGAAGAAAGGTCGGAATATTATCTCTGAACTTTTTTTGAGAAAGAGAACGTAATTCTGATGTTTGTGCTACTTTCTTTTTTACCAGCTCTTCCCATTTATCCAGAATAGCTTCATCATTTTCCAATAAATAGCCTGCCAACGATTTTAACTCTTGATGATTTGGTGTTTGTGGCATTGATTTAAGTTAAAGGTGCTAAATTACCTTATTAAACACAATGCAGGGCGTTAAAAATTCCAACCCAACCCAACCCAACCCAACCCAACCCAAAGTTCTAATATTTGTAAAACCATATAAGGCCTTTTTCGGGAAGATATCAAAAAATCTAAGATCAGTCTAAATGCTTTTGTTGTCATTTTGACCGGCGGGACTCCAATCGGGATTGACTTTGATATCGATATTTTTTTAGTTCATTTCAACTCATGAACCAATAGGCCATCGAAACTGTTGTAAACATTCACTTTTAATAAATTAAACAAAACAAGTAGGGGTATTTCTTTCTAAAAAGCATGCAATTTAAAAATATACAGGGCGTAGATGTGCCCGAAATCGGACTTGGCACCCACAGGCTTCATAATAAAGAATGTTCAGATATAGTCAGAGCTGCGCTGGAAATTGGTTACCGTCATATTGATACCGCTCAGATGTATAAAAATGAGCGGTCTATTGGCCGTGCTATTGGCATATCAAACGTTCCGCGCGAAGATATTTTTCTGGCCACCAAAATATGGCATACCAATCTCGCTGCTGATGATGTGCTGCAAAGCACCGAAACTTCTTTAAAAAATTTAGACACCCCTTATGTTGATTTATTGATGATCCACTGGCCCAACGACCAGTATGATCTCCGCGCTACTATCGAATCAATGCTGATACTGCGCGACCAGGGGAAAGCCTTGAATATCGGGGTGAGTAATTTTCCACTCCATTTACTAAAGAAAGCGAATGATGAAATAAGAGCTCCCATTTTTTGCGACCAGCTTGAATTTCACCCTTTCATTGATCAGCTTGATTTGCTGGATTACGCCATCGAGAATGATATTTTGGTCACCGCCTACAGCCCTTTAGCTCAAGGTAAAGTAACCGAAAATGAAGTCATTCAAGAAATAGCTGAAAAGTATGATAAATCTCCTGCTCAAATTGCCCTGCGCTGGCTAATCGAGCAAGAAAATGTGGTAGCTATTCCCAAAGCCTCGAGCAAAGAGCATCTCAAAGAAAACTTCGACATTTTCGACTTCTTTCTGGATGATGAAGACTTCGACCGCATCGACGAGCTCGAAAAGGGAACGCGTCTTGTAAATCCCAGCTTCGCACCCGATTGGTGATTTCTGCAGGACGGGCATCCTGCTCACCGAAGTCTTGACGCAGGTGTCAAAGGCAATGATTTAAGAACAAGGATTAATGATTTATGGTTTAAGAAGTGCATCAGATCTAAAATCTCCCCGAAGCTTCGGGGTTAATCTTTAATCTGCAATCAAGGGTTTGCTGATCTTTCGTATCCGTCAGACCGCAAGAGCAGCCCAACTACGCTAAAGCTTCGATGGACAGGCGGTCGAACGGAGATCTTCAATTCGTTACCAATCCACAAACATCTCGGGATGCTTCTCATGAAAATCCGTCGCTTGCTGGTATTGCCAGGCCACGCCAAGCAAAGTACCTTCATCAAATAATCCACCCGTAAAAGTGATGCTGGTCGGCTGGCCTTCATCCGTAAAACCGTTGGGAAGTACTACAGCGGGGTGTCCTGTAAGGTTAGTGATGAGCAGATTATTTGCTCCGTAAGTGGGACAAACATAAACATCCACCTTTTGCATCAACGAATTCATTTTCCGGATGAGCACCTGGCGCGCGCGGTTAGCCTGAATATACTCCACAGCGGGAATAAAACGCGCGGCGCGAAAAATATTGGGCCAGGCATTTTTTCCCTGCCGGACCATTTCATCATCGCGATTACTGAGGGTAAGATCACTGAAAGCAGCAGCGGCTTCGGCAGTGAGTATAAAGCTGAGCGAGCGAACGGGATAATCGGGAAGTTCGATGGGGATGAGATCAGCCCCAAGTTCGCGAAGCTTAACGAGCGTGAGGCTGTCGCGGCTTCGGTTATAATAATCGCGTTCAAAAGCTGACTTCACATAGCCGATTTTTAGTTCACTTAAATCAACATTGGGCTTAAAATTAAAGGGCAAATCAATCACACTTTGATCAAGTCCGTCGGGACCGTAAATAGCATTAAAAATGATGGCGGCATCTTTTACCGAGCGCGTGAGCGGGCCAATCTTATCCATGCTCCAGCTTAAGGCCATCGCTCCATGACGACTTACGCGGCCAAAAGTGGGACGTAATCCCGTAGTGCCCGTACGATTTGAAGGAGATACGATCGATCCCAAAGTTTCCGTACCTATAGCAAAAGGCAGCAGTCCCGCTGAAACCGTAGCCGCCGATCCTGCCGATGAACCGCTCGAGCCCTGTTCTAAATTCCATGGATTTCGGGTCTTGCCCCCAAACCAGACATCGCCGTAGGCCAATGCCCCGAGCGTGGTTTTTGCCAGCAGCACCGCTCCCGCTTCTTCAAGCTTTTTGGCTACCGTCGCCGTTTCATTAATCACCTGATTTTTATATGGTTCCGCTCCCCATGTGGTTTTATAGCCTTCCACGGCGAAGAGGTCTTTCAGCCCGTAGGGAATGCCGTGCAGTGGGCCACGGTAATGTCCGTTTGCCAGTTCTTCATCCATTTCCCGGGCTTGTTTCATCGCCAGCTCTTCAGTGAGCGTAATGATCGCTTCAAGTGTATCGCCATAGGTTTTCAGCCGGTCAAGGAAAAATTTAGTGAGTTCAACCGAAGTGATTTTTCGCTGCTTAATGAGTGAAGCAAGCTCGGTTACCGTGTAATAAGCAAGTTTTGAACGATCTTCGGGAAGTTCAACATCAGTAGGAATATTCCAGTTTTCGGGCTTCTCCACTTTGTTAAAAGTTTTGCCAACGGGAATGGGATTAAAAATCAGGGCAGGGGGAATAGAATTCTCAAGTTCCAGCTTCCGAAGTTCTTGATACGCTTCACGCTGATCTTCCAGCGCACCGATCATTGAATCACGTTCGGCAGGAGTGAAGCTCAACCCCAGAATATTCGCCGCCTGTTGAATATTTTGGGTAGAAATTTCTGATTGAAACGCTCGCTGTACTCCGAATGCCGCAATTAATCCCAGAGAAATACCCAGAAAGATGTATGAAATTTTAGCTCGCATAGCAGTAAGTTTTTTGGTTGTGGTTTAAACCCCTAAATCCCCTAAAGGCGACTTATCTCTTCCAGGGATAAAGCTTTTTGGCTTTTTTATTTACTAAGTATGTGAGGTACGAGAAAAAACAAAAGACAAGAAGCCCAAGTAATATTTTAACTTCATTTTGGAATAATTCTATAATATACAATAAGGAGCCAATAGCAAAGCAACAAGATATCAAGACCAAGCACACATAAAAATCATATTTTATATTCTTATTATTCATATTAACCTTGAGCGGTTAAACTTAAAAACAACCTATAAGCGTCTGCTAACTGGCGGACCTGACAGCGTTGTTTCTTGTAGACGCTGACAGGAATCAGAAACCCACTGATACGCTGTCAGGTCAGTTTAAACTTCCTGCGCTTTGTTCTACAATCCAAGCAGCAGAAAGCCTCATAAGGAGATTTGGGGTATAACAATCTACTCATAAAACTCAAAAAATCAAGATCAGCCAGTCAACCTACCATTTAATCCTTCAACCATTTCCAAATTACCAAGAATACTCTTATCATTACCCATTCACTTTAACTTACTGATTCACATGTGGTCGTTTTGCTGAAACAGGCAAGGCGTTAAAAGGGAATCCGGTGAATCTCCCGATTTTTGGGAAGCAAGTCCGGAGCAGTCCCCGCTGCTGTAATTCCCCCGCACATAACTTAAAAAGTATGTGCAATTTTTGATTCTAATCTTTACCACTCTCGCTCATAAAAAATTAATTGTTATGTGCGGGGGGAAGGTTGTCAAAAAGGGAAGAGCCAGAAGACCTGCCGCTGATGATGATGGAAAAGCTTTCGGGAGAAAAGCTGCACCAATGTTGATCAATTCTCTTCATTACTTTAAAATTAAAGAGGGCTTTGCAAAACCTCTACAATGCAAGCTGTCATTGCGAGCAGGGCGAAGCAATCTCCCTGCTATGGCTAAAAAGGGAGATTTCCGCACTCCATTCGCAATGATACTAAGGGTTTTACCAAGCCCTTTTAATCTGCTCATCGCTGTTTGTGTGATGGCTTTCTTCAGCGCCTGCCGTTCTTCATCCGAAAAGCCGCGAGCAGCAAATCTTGATGAAAAAGTCGTCTCCTTTCCACATAAGGTTCATGCAAAATATGCCGGGGGATTTCGCATCAGCTATCATAAAAATTATAAACTGCTGGAAATTATAAATCCTTTTCTGGGTAAAACGGATACCCTGCGTTACGCTTTGGTTCCCAGAAAGTTGAGTAATCAGATTGAAGTACCAAACGCTCGTGAAATTCCTATTCCCATTCGCAGCATGATTGCCACTTCCACCACCCACCTTGGCATCACCCAAATGTTGAATGCAAATGACATCATCAAAGGCATGATAGGAGCGAAGTACGTTTATAGCAAAGGCATCAGACGGCAAGTTAAACAGGGAAAAATTGTAAGCTTTCCGATGGGGAGGATCAATAAAGAACGTTTATTGATGATGCAGCCCGATTTGATTATGCTTTCCGCGGGGCAGTCATCCCAGCTCGATAATTACCGGGTGCTGATGAATTCGGGAATCAGCGTTCTGCCCAATGCCGAATGGCTTGAAACCACGCCGCTGGGCAAAGCCGAATGGGTGAAGGTGATGGCCGCTTTATTGAACAAGGAAAAGCTTGTGAACAAAAAATTCCATGCGGTGGCCGAGCGATATCAAGAACTCAAAAAAGCAGTTAAAAAGGTTGATGAAAAGCCATTGGTGATTAACAATTTGCCCTTTAAAGGAGCTTGGTTTGTTTCAGGCGGAAACAGTTATTTTGCCCGTCTCTTGAAAGATGCCGGGGCTGATTATCCCTGGTTTGATACCGAAAAATCGGGCGGACTTCGATTAGGTTTTGAAACCATTTACGAAATTGGCCTGCGTGCTGATGTCTGGCTGAATCCCGGCGCGGCTAAAACGAAGGAAGATATCTTAGCCGTTGACCCGCGCCTCAAAGCTTTTAAGCCTTTCAAAACGGGTGAAATTTACAACCGCAATAAGCGAAAGAGGCCTTCGGGCGGAAATGACATCTGGGAATCAGGTGTAGTTCATCCAGAAATTATCCTGGCCGACTTGATTAAGATCTTTCATCCCGAAGTTTTGCCGGAGCATGAACTGTATTACTACCAAAAAGTAGAATGATGGCAGATACGAGCTTTTCCAAGAAACCCACCCCTGATGAAACTGCTAAACGCAGCTTCATCGGCCCCTCCCGAGAGGGGACTGTCCCTGGATTTTTAACTATCTAACCTTTTAAAATAAATATCGGGATCACAGATTATGGCGATAATTTTTTACATAGAACCCTCTGAGTCCCCTCCTTGGAGGGGTGCCCCGAGTATTCGGGGCGGGGTGGGTCCCATGAGCAAGGTAGATTAATGGCAAACGAAACCGCACATATCTCCACTTCTAAAGCCGGCATTCGTCCGCTTTATCTATTACTGCTTCTGGGCGCAGTTATACTCCTTTTTTTAGTAAACATCGCTCTCGGTTCAGTTGATATTCCTCTGAATGAGATCATCCAAATCTTGTTCGGGGGAGAGGCGATCCGCGAAGCCTGGCAAAAAATTGTGATCAATATTCGTATTCCGCGGGCAGTGACGGGTATTTTAGCGGGCAGTGCTCTCTCGGTAGGCGGACTTCAAATGCAGACCTTATTTCGAAATCCATTGGCCGGCCCCTCGGTTTTGGGCATTACCGCCGGCGCGAGTTTAGGCGTTGCCATCGTGATGCTGGCATCAGGAACCATCACCACCATTTTTGCTATTCAACAGCTTTCGGTTTTAGGGAGTTGGCTTATCATCGGTGCTGCAAGCTTAGGTTCGGCCGCTGTTTTTCTGCTTATTTTAGCTATCTCATTCAAAATTCGCGACAACGTAACGCTGCTTATCATTGGTTTGATGATTGCCAATGTAACTATCGCTATCGTCAGCATTTGGCAATATTTCAGTAATCCGGAGCAAATACAGGATTACCTTATCTGGACTTTCGGCAGCCTCGGGGGCGTTCCTTTCGGTCAGCTTTGGATTTTAGGATTAGTAGTTTTTGTCGGCACCATCATTGCATTCGGTTTATCAAAATCACTCAACGGGTTTTTACTGGGTGAGAACTATGCCCAAAGCATGGGGCTTTCCGTCAATGCTACCCGTATTTGGATCATTCTAAGCACGAGTTTACTGGCGGGTGGCATCACCGCTTTCTGCGGACCCATCGGGTTTGTGGGCATCGCCGTGCCGCATTTAACGCGTTCGCTTTTTGGAACCAACGATCACCGTGTGCTTATTCCCGCCACTTTTTTGATGGGAGCTATTCTTCTGCTCACCTGCGATATCATCGCCCAGGTTCCGGGCAGCATTACCACGCTTCCCATTAGCGCCGTTACTTCGCTCGTTGGTTCGCCCGTTGTGATCTGGGTGATTATCAAGCGTAAAAACCTACAGGCTTCTTTCTGATGAAATCGGAAGCAATCATATCAACTCAAAATTTGGAGATCGGTTTTCCGCCAGGGGCAGGGCGGTCTTCACCCAAAACGGTGGCCTCCCAAATCAACGTTGCTTTAAACCGGGGTGAAGTAGTTTGTCTTTTGGGACCGAATGGCTCAGGGAAATCAACGCTGATTCGAACGCTTTCGGGACTTCATACCCCGCTTGATGGCCGTATTCAACTTTCAGGGAGAGAACTTTCAGCATTCAGCGCTAAAGAAAAAGCGAGAAAAATAAGCACGGTGCTCACTGATCGCATAATTGTGGGCAATCTAAGCGTTTATGAATTGGTTTCCTTCGGCCGTACGCCTTACACCGGTTGGTTCGGCTCGCTCCGTAAAAAGGATGAAAAAATCATTCATTCTGCTATCGAATCAACGGGACTCGAACCCTTTGTTGACCGGGATGTACTTCGTTTAAGTGACGGTGAGCGGCAAAAAGTGATGATCGCGAGAGCGTTGGCACAAGATACTCCCGTTATTTTGCTGGATGAACCTACTGCCCATCTTGATCTGCCTAACCGCGTCGAAATCATCCGTCTGCTGCGAAGATTATCGCATCAAACCCAAAAAGGAATTTTGCTTTCAACCCATGAATTGGATTTAGCCCTCAGAGCCGCCGACACCCTCTGGCTGATGAGCAGCGATGGCAAAGTAATCACCGGAACACCCGAAGACCTGGTTTTGGAAGGCTCATTTGAATCCGTTTTTGCCCGGGACAGTTTCGATTTCGACCGCAGCAGTGGTTCGTTCACTCTTCATCAACCTACCAAACAAACGGCATATCTTTCGGGTGATGCCGTTGCCAAATTCTGGACTCGCCGGGCATTGGAGCGGGAAGGATTTAAAGTGAACGAGACCAAAAGGCGTACGCGAGACGCTCGTGCAAGTGTTTTACAAATTGAGGTTAAGAATAATAAGAGTGGTTTTGTATGGAAGGTATCAACCGGAAAAGGCGGATTCTCTTCTTCGTCAATCAAAGAGTTGGTAGCACGGCTTCGAATAATGTAGGGAAGAAAACATTAACAATTTTTAAGCAATCTTTTTTGAGTTCAAATAAATTTTTCCATTACTTACCGTATACTTTTTATTTACCGGAGCAGGCCATGGTTGCCAAACCGTTCAACATAGCAGCTTTCCTTCACTTTTTCGTTTACTGCCACTTTATTGTCAGCCTGCCTTGGTACGTTATTCATCACTTAAAAAGAGGTAGCTTATGAATGTCTATTCACCATCAAAAATCAGGAATGTAGTGCTGCTCGGCCATTCGGGATCGGGAAAAACCACTTTAGCCGAGTCCATGTTGTTTGAGTCGCGCAGCAAAAAAAGGAGAGGTTCAGTTGAGCAAAAGACGACATCATCCGATTATCACGAGGTTGAACATCAAAAAGGGAAATCGGTTTTTTCTACGCTTCTGAACCTGGACTGGCGGGGGAACAAAATTAATCTTTTCGATACGCCGGGAACGCTCGATTTTATGGGTGAAGTGATAGGCTCATTGCGGGTGGCCGATACCGCCATTTTTACGCTTAACAGCGAATATGGGGTGGAGGTGGGCACGGAAGCGTTCTGGAAATATACCCAAAAGTATAAAATCCCATCGATGTTCATTGTCAATAAACCGGACAGCAACCAGTCCAATTTCCAAAAAGCGGTGGATATGGCGAAGGAGCGGTTCGGGCGCGAAGTGGTGGTTGTGCAGTATCCATTCAGCGAAGGCGAAGATTTTCACGCCATAATCGACGTGCTTAAAATGACGATGTATGAGTTTCCTGAAAAGGGCGGCAAGCCGGATAAACTGCCTATTCCCGATTCACAAAGAGCACAAGCTGAATTACTACATAACGAACTGGTTGAAATGGTGGCCGAAAATGATGAAACCCTGCTGGATTTATATTTCGAGCAGGGCGAACTCACCGAAAGCCAGATGCGCGAAGGCTTGCAAAAATCACTGCTAAACCAGGATATTTACCCGCTTTTTTGTTGCAGCGCGAAAAGAAATATGGGAACGGGAAGAGTGATGGGATTTTTGGGTGATGTGGCTCCCAATCCGCTGGAAGCAAATCCACCGAAAAGCACAGAAGGTGAAGAAATTGAACTATTGCCTGATGGCGATCCGCTCATGTTTATGTTTAAAGACAGCTCGGAATCGCACGTGGGGGACATGCTGTTTTTTAAGGTTTATGGAGGTGATATTCGTCCCGGCCTGGATCTAATCAACCATTCAACCGGTAATACCGAGCGGCTTTCAAATTTGTATCTAATTAATGGTGAAAAAAGGATGGAAGCTGACCGGATAATGACCGGGGATATCGGGGCCACCGTGAAATTAAAAAATACGGAGATTAATGATACGCTTCATGCCAAAGGCAAGAATATTGCCATAGAGCCGATTCATTTTCCGGCCCCCATCATTCGAACGGCCATTAGATTGAAGAATGAGGGGGAGGAAGATAAACTGGGTAACGCCTTGCACCAGCTGCAGCGCGAAGATCCGTCGCTGGAAGTAGAACACAGCCAGGAGTTAAGGCAGGTGATCATCCACGGGCAGGGTGAGGAGCATTTGACGGCGGTAAAATATATGCTCGAATCGCGGTTTGGACTTGATGTAGAATTTGTGCATCCGAGAATCCCTTACCGGGAAACTATCACTAAAGCCGTTCGCGCCCATTACAGGCATAAAAAACAGTCGGGCGGGGCGGGACAATTTGGCGAGGTGGACATGCTGATTGAACCCCTGCAAGAAAATATGCCTGAATACAAAGATATAAAGGTCCGCGATGTGCAGGAAATTGACCTTGAATGGGGCGGACGGCTGGTTTTTCAGAATTGCATTGTGGGCGGGGTGATTGATAATCGTTTTATGCCCGCTATTTTAAAAGGCATCATGGAAAAGATGGAAAACGGGCCGATGAGTAATTGTCGCGTTCGCGATATTCGTGTTTCTGTTTATGATGGCTCCATGCATTCGGTTGATTCGAATGATGCCGCTTTTCGGATGGCTGCCCTTATGGCTTTTCGCAAAGGCTTTATGAAGGCGGCACCCCAGCTGATGGAACCGGTTTATGCAGCCGAAATAAGCGTTCCGGCTGATTATATGGGTGATGTGATGAGTGACATCAGCACTCGGCGCGGCCAAATTTTAGGGATGGACGGGCAAGGATCTATCCAAAAAATAAAAGCGCACGTTCCCTTAGAAGAACTGGATCATTATGCCACGCATTTAAAATCCATCACCAAAGGCAGCGCCACTTATACTCGCCGGTTTGATCACTATGCGCGGGCTCCTAAAAACATTCAGGACCGCGTGATTCAGGAGACGATGAAACTCGAAGAAGTTGGGTGAGGGCAGGAGGCAGTGGCAGGAGGCAGTTGGCAGTGGCAGGAGGCAGTTTCCCTGTACCAAATTGTCATTCTGAGCGGAATGAGGAGCTTGCGACGAATGAAGTCGGAGAATCTTCTTGTTCAAGCAACTAATGGTGATGCAATGAGTCTCCTTTAAGCTCCTTACAGGC
>DASSAY010000246.1:0-4244 GCA_035699185.1 Balneolaceae bacterium
TATGAAGATGGCGAGTTGGAGTGGGAGGAGGTGTATTCAGAAAGCAGTGGCAGCGGCAGTGAGCAGGAGGCGGTGCAGACGTGAGGAATTAAGAATTAAAAATGATGAATTAAGAACTATTTTTGTTTAATGTTAATAGAATTGAACTAAGGATTTTTTTTAATTCTTCGCACTTTTGAGTAGCGAGTTAGCAAGTTTTTTTGAAATTAAACTGCTATCCCTGAGAAGTCTAAGCCAGTAATGTGTTTCTCTGGCCTCTTTATAAGCAATGAAAATTTTAGCTCTAAAATCTTTTCTTGATTGCCCGCCGATGGCTTCTTCAACATTTGCGCCAA
Organism: Balneolaceae bacterium; assembly: GCA_035699185.1. GTDB lineage: Bacteria > Bacteroidota > Rhodothermia > Balneolales > Balneolaceae > Fodinibius. Next base: position 336 of record DASSAY010000246.1, read on the forward strand.
CAGAAGTGCCGCTTTTAAGAATCTGCTTCGACAAAACATACTCTTTTTGATCATTAACCATCATTTGATTCAGCTTTATTATTCGAAGCGCAAAATCATAACTCTTATTTTGAATAATATTCTCCTTACTCATTCCATCCTCCATTTTTAATTCTTCATTCTTAATTTTTAATTTAACTAATTCTTCTTCATTCGATTTTCTGCAGTTCATCCTGCCCAATCCGGTTCTATTCTATTTAATCAGTCCCTTGCTTCGGAAACTGGTAAATCCGTCTCCGGCGATGATGATGTGATCATCCACAGGGATGCCCAGCATTTTCCCCGATTCGGCAATGCGTTTGGTGAGCTGAATATCTGCCCGCGAGGCTTTATTGTTGCCGCTGGGGTGATTGTGCAGCAGCAAAATGCTGTTTGCCTGATTCAACATCGCCTGTCGCAGTACTTCGGCGGGATCTACAATCGTAGCCGTTGAGCCGCCGGAGCTGATCTTTTTGTAGCCCATCACGATTTTGGCATTGTTCAGAAAAGCCACGATGAACACTTCTTTGGTGAGATCGCGCAGCTTAGGCTTAAAATAAACCACCGCATCTTCGGGTGAAGTGATCTGAATCTGTTCCCCGAGACTTGCCATCTGGATGCGTCGCGAAAGTTCAAAAACCGCTTCAAGGGTGATGGATTTCACCTTGCCCATGCCGGGAATCACTTTCATATCCTGCCAGCCTTTGCGAGCGAGGTACCGCAGGCCGTCGAAACGGTCGAGCAGCGCGCCGGCGGTTTGAATCACGTTCATCTTGCGGCTACCGGTTCTCAACAAAATGGCCAGCAATTCAGCATCGCTAAGGCTTTCGGCGCCGTAGTTCATCAGCTTTTCGCGCGGTTGTTCATCCGGCTGCATTTCTTTCACTGTGCGACGTAAAAAATTGTTCGCTTCAAAGGTTTCTTCGTGGGACATAGCAGTATTTTTTTCATTATTCATTAAGGTTTATAGAAGGCTTTGCAAAACCAGGAATTTGGTTCAAGATCAAGGCCAGAGGAAGTTTGAAACCGGAGCATATAGCAGCCATATATGAGGATTTCAAACTTCCGATAACGAAGAGCTTGAGCAAAAAGAACGGTTTTGCAAAGCCTTCTTATAGTAAGACCCACGAGAAAGGCAATCCTTACAAAAAAAATAAAATCGCAGATTAAGCTGATGAATCAGATTGCGCAGAAAGATCCTTTAGCGGAGCTAAAAGATCAATTAATCAATGAAATCAGCTTCATCAGCTTAATCCGTGTTCCTTCTTTTAACAACCTTTAAACTTAATAATACAGCATTTTATAAAAATTCCGCTGATTTTTGGCCTGAAACAATTTGCAGGATTTTCGTATGAGAAATAAGAATCCTTCACTCTACCACTAAAAAGTTTTTATGACGAAAGCACATTTTCGATTCTTCATTGTTTTGTTTCTTTTTCTCAGTCCCCTGAAAAGCCTGCGTGCCCAAGAATGGCAAAATTCAACCAATGATACCTTTCAACCTTTAAAAATAAATCAGGATTTTGACATCAGCGCCGCTCTGGCAAATCCTCTTTGGCTAAAAGCGCCTTCGGTGCCCATCAGGTACGAGCTTCAGCCCAATGATGAAAGCCTTGCCCGGGTCAAAACAGAGGTGAAGGTGCTTTACAGTGATGATTATCTTTATATCGGTTTTATAGCTCACGATCCGCAACCGACGGAAATTCGCGCCCATATTTCCGATCGGGATAACGCGTTTAATGATGATTATGTGGGCATCATCCTCGATACTTTTCAAAGCAACCGGCATGCCTACGAGCTTTTCGTCAACCCACTGGGTATACAGATGGACGGAATGCGAACCGGCAACAACGAGGATATGAATTTTGATCTTCTTTGGTATTCCGAAGGGGCTGTTTCCGATTCAGGCTATACGGCTGTGATGAAAATTCCTTTCAAAAGCCTGAATTTTCCTGACCAAAAAATTCAGGACTGGACTGTTCAGTTTATTCGTAATTACCCGCGAAACAGCCGCCATATTTTTGCATGGACAAATATGGATCGGGATAACCCCTGCCTGATATGCCAGAGCGGTGAGATGGTTAATATCCGCGGTATCAAAAGTACCAATACGGTCGAATTGCTGCCCTACGCCATGAGCTATCAAAGCAGTTCGATAAATAATGCCGACGACCCCTCCTCCGGCTTGAATCATGGCCCGCTAAAGGCAAGGGTGGGTGGCAGTATTTCATATTCACCCTCATCAACCATGTCATTAAACGCGGTTTTTAACCCCGATTTCAGCCAGGTTGAATCGGATGCGGCCCAAATTGGAGTCAATGAAACCTTCGCCCTTTTTTATTCCGAAAAACGTCCCTTTTTTATGAAAGGCGCCACCTTGTTTAATACGGAAGAAAACCTTTTTTATTCACGGATGATTAACCGTCCACTGGCAGCCGGTAAATTCACCCAAAAAACCGGCGACTATACCCTTGCTTTTTTAACGGCTTACGACCGAAACGCGCCCTTCATCATCCCCGGGCTTTATGGAAGCTCTCTCATAAAGTCCGATATCAACGCCTACAGCAATGTGCTTCGCGGCAAATATAATGTAGGCTCTCAGTCTTTTATCGGCGGGTTGATAACTACCCGAAATCAAAATGAAGCTTTTAATTATGTAGGCAGCATCGACTGGAATTTTAAGCTGGCTGATCATTATTATTTTGGCGGACAAGCGGGCTTTTCCACGACCAAAGAATTAGAAAACCTTGCCCTTTTTAATGACCAACGCACTTTTGGAAACAGCGATTTTGATGCCGCCTTTAACGGCGAACAGTATAACGGAACCCTGGTTACCGCCGAGCTTTCGCGCGAAGCTGAATACTATAACTTCGAATTTGGATATACTTCCTTTTCACCCACTTTTCAAACGCAAAGCGGCTTTATTAACAACGTTGATCAACGGCAATTCGAGTGGAGCCAAAGCATCTCTTATTATCCGAGTACCCAGTGGTTATCGAATGGTTCTTTTAGTGTGAGCGGCAACTGGATTTATGATTTTTCGGGCCGTTTTATGGAACGTTTTATGTTTTTGCGGCTCTCCAACGACTTAGCGGGGCAAACACACGTTTCAATAAGTTACTTACCGCTTAATGATGAACGGTTTCGCGGAGGTTACTTCACACATATGAACCGGATCATGTTTGATGTAAATTCCAAAGCCCTGGATGCTCTTACTGTTGACGTGCACTACGAAACCGGCCGCTATGTGTACCGAACCGCGAATCCTGTAATGGGGCATGGTTACAGCTATTCCATTTCGGCAACCGTTCAGCCCACATCTCAATTTGAGTTTTCCCTGGATTACAATTACGCCACCTTATCATCGCTTGATGATTTGCAAACATTTTACGGCGGCGACATTATCCGGCTGAATAGTCAGTTTAACTTTTCGAGAAAGCTCTTTGCCCGGTTTATCGCGCAGTATGATTCGTTTAGCGATCAGCTGCAATTGTATCCGCTGTTGTATTATAAACTCAATCCCTTCACCAAATTCTACATCGGGATGACCGATAACCTCAACCGGTATAATTCACCCGTTTACGATGGCTTCAAAGAAGTTCAGCGCCAATTTTTCGTTAAGTTTCAGTATTTGATTCGCAGTTAGGAAGCCGTGAAACGGCAGAAGTGAACCGTGAGACGATCTTCGTCTGCCGTCTCACGTTTGGCGTTTGCTCCTAAAATTCTTTTTTAAGGAGCAGATAATAGCTCAGCAAGAAGAAAGGAATACAGGAGACAACTACATTAAGCAACAGAGAAAAATCAAAAGCTCCTGCCAGGGCAGAAAAACTATTGCCGGCCTTTAAAAAATTGATACCTAATTGATTAGCCGCCCCAAAGCTGGGAATCACA
>DASSAY010000247.1:0-6438 GCA_035699185.1 Balneolaceae bacterium
TTATAAGTTAGATCACCACCAAAGTTCCATCGCTGACTGGAATAAACAAATGCGTGATAAAATCGAAAAGGTTCGACCGGATCAGTTTTATGATACATAAGCAAGTATGAGATTCCTCGATAATCTGCCCGATTCTCGAAACCAATATCATTAACCTCATAACCGGGGCTTACCACTTGATAAGTGAATGAACCTCTCCAGGCCCCACCTGCAAAACGTCCGACAGAAAATTCACCCGCATAACCCGAGAGGCTGGTTTTATCGGGATCAACCGAGAGATAATCGGCATCAACGCGATTGTAGTAGCGGGAACTCAGCAGCTGCGTTTGCAGAATCGCCTCTTCAGTTCCCTTTACTAAACTTCCCGAAAAAACACCGCTGAAGGTCCATTCCTGATCATTCCAGCTGTGTTCAAAATCCACCCCGCCGATATAACTCGCGCTGTGAAGATTAGATCGCAGATAATCGGCATTCATAAAGCGGTTCATTGAGCTCAGATAGCCGCCGATTACCGTGTTGCCGTTGTTGAAATCTTGCTTCACCCGTCCAACAAAATAATTTGTGGGCGGTTCAATACTAATTTGCCGATGATCATTATCATCAATCAGATAGGTCGCTTTCTCGCGTGTTGTTAAAGCATTCAATACTCCGACGGATAGCCCGTTTTCTGTTTTGCCGCTTACTTTAACCGCGCCCGCGATGGTGGTCTGATCGGGACGATCGACAAAATCGGCCTGAATACCGGCTTGGGAAAGATGTCCCTGTGGAGAGCGGCCAATGCGTCGTGAATAAAAAACAGAAGGACTGCCGAATCTTGAGAAAGTTTCTGTTGAGCCAAACTGGAAAATATCGGTTCCTTCAAGAAAAAAGGGACGCTGTTCAGGAAAAAAAGTCTCGAAAGCGCTTAGGTTGATAACAGCAGGATCCGCTTCAACCTGACCAAAATCGGGATTGATGGTAGCGGTAAGAGTGAAATTTGAAGAAAGCCCGTACTGAATATCCGCCCCGATCGAAGCATCCCATTCATTCTGCTGATAAAAAGGATTGGCTGACAAGCCGGGCGCGCGGGTTAAATTAGTAGAAATGTAAGGCGCGATTTCTAATCGTTCGGGTTGGCCTAAATTTTTAACGCCCTTCAGTATGCCATATTGAGAAACAAAGCCCGAAGAACTTTGGGGAGTAGGAGCCCAGAATGAAATCTCCTCTTTCCGGGCAATTCTCCGCTGAAAATTAATGCCCCAGGTTTGTTTTTTGCCATCCGTGTTGAACCGGAGCTGAGACAGCGGAATACGAATTTCAGCCGCCCAGAAATCATCTTGAATACTTGTCTCCGCTTCCCAAACGGCATCCCAGCGGATATCTTCATTGCTGTCGTTAAAGGTAAGAATATCTTTGCGAACACCGCGGGGATTCACCGCAAAGCTGAAGCTGGTGCGATTATCGTTATAGCTGTCGATATTTACATAAAACCAGTCGCTGTAGGCGGAACCATCTTTTCGAAAAAGGGTGGCAGCAACAGAATCCATTGCGCTGTCGTAGGCACGAACACCCACATAAAGAGCCTCTTCAGTATAAACGATGTATGCTTCGGTCTTTTCGGTTGCCGGTTCACCGCCATGAGGAACGCGCTGAATAAAACCGGTAGCCACAGGTGCCCGCTGCCAAATCGTTTCATCCAGCTTGCCATCTAAGGCTATGCTTTCGCCGTCTTGAATTCTAACGGCTTGAATAACCGGTAGCCCGGCAGATGGCTCTATTTTCGAATGTCCGTTTGTGGCGGTTTGAGCTTTGGCATTGGATGAAAACAGGATCAAAAGTAAAAACAGAGCTGTAAAAGAATATTTCATAGTATTCAAAACCATAAAGAGTTTAAAAATGTAGACCTCTTGCGTCTTCTCCGCCAGCTGGCGGAGGAGAATTCTAAGCGGAACCAATATGGCGTAAATCGATTCTTAATCTTAATGTTGGCAAGAAATCCCCTCCTTTTTAAGGAGGGGCCAGGGGTGGTTAAAATCCTGTATTAATTCCTAATCATTTCTTCAAATGATTATTGAATAGACGATTATAGCTTCTATTCATTACGCTCACTGCTCTATTTCTTGCGGATGTAAATATCACCCCGCAGGCTTTTGAACAGGTATTCAGGCCCTCCGCCGTTGACGGTACCGTAAATCCAGTTGTTGACCGAAACCTTATAGATACCATCATCGGTAGAGGATTTAGGTTTATCTTCGGTCCGGATATTCATCTCAAAATTGGTATAGACCTCGCCCCATTCCGATTTCATTTTAGCGTTGAATGAAGCATTGGCCGGCAGGGTGATGTCGATATCGCCGTTCAAATTGGTAAAAGCCATCGGTTTGTTAGGCGGCACATCATCAAAAACAGCAGTTATATTGCCGTTAACGGTATTAACAAGGGCAGAACCATTGATATTTCGCAGGCTAACTTCACCGTTAACAGCTTCAAGTTCTATTTCACCCGCAACATCCTGCACATGCAACGATCCGTTAACCGATGACAGATTCAATGAAAAATTACGAGGCACTGAAATTTCAAAATCAACACTTTGCATGGGAGAACCCTCTATTTCCACATGATTATTTTCTTCGGTAACCTCGAAGCCAATAGCATTATCGGAGATTCGCCGCAGTCCTTCTTCGGTAACTTTTTGCGGCTCTTCTTTCATCTGTCCGCCGCTGTATTTAATGATAACTTCCTTGCCATCATAGCCCGTTACGCTAACGGAACCCATGATAACTTCCACACTTAAACTCCCCGGCTCACCGGGGTTGGTTAGCGGGATGACTACGCGCTCCTGGGCGTTTGCCAAAGCCGGTAAAAGGAAGACAGCAACTAAAATTGGGATGATTTTTTTTAGCATTTTCATAATGTGTTTTTTTGTTTTTAGGAAAGTGAATAAATTTTTGTTTTATCGTTTTCGCAGGTACACATCACCATTCAGTACTTTAAAGCGGAGGTCAATATCACCATCGCCAATACGGATGGGCGAAAATTTATCAACCCGATACGTGGTGACAGAGTGATCTGAATGAGAGCTTTTCTGCACTTCTGGTTGCAGGCGTTTCAAGTCTTCAAAATCGGTGTAGAAGTCGCCCATCAGGCTTTTGAAATAAATGTCGGCCGACAGGTTTTCGGGAATCGCTACATCAATGGTTCCGTTTAGCGTTTTAAATTCTGAATCGTCGGGGGGAGTTTTTGCGAAAGAAACGGTAACATCGCCGTTCAGGGTAGAAGCAAAAGTGGGTGAGGTGATGCTTTTCAATTCTACATCCCCATTCAGATTCCGGGCTTCTATCTTTTTAAAAGAGCCTGTAATGCTTACATCGCCGTTGTTCATGGTAGAAGCTTCAATCAGGATGCCGCGCGGAACGCGAACATGCAGGTTATAGGTGAAATGGTAATCGTTATCATCCCGGTTGATATGATAGCTGATTCCGTCTTCATCATACTCAAGAGTGATGAAGGGCGCATCTAAATAAGCGAGAATAAGATTACCTTTGCGTTCCAGTTTGTACTCCAGCTCCTCTTTTGCACGTTCAATTTCTGAATCACTGCCTTCGATAGATTCAGTTACGGTGAGTTCAATCATTTCTCCGTCATAGGCTTCAATAATGACGGAACCATTAATATTCAGGACGCGAAATTTGTTACCGGCATCAGACGGATCAGCAAACTGTGCCGTTTTGGTAATGGTTTGGGAGAAATCCTGGGCGGATAGGTGAGTTGGCTGAAGGAAGAAAGCTATTACAAAAATTGCCATAAACATTTGCTGCCCAAACCGGACCCATCCTAAATCCCTCCCTATCGCGCGAACCCACGCGACAAGGAGGGACTTTAAATTTGCGAAAAAAGAAAATTTCCACGAATCAACAAAGCCCCCCTCCTTGTCCCGATGGTTTTTATCGGGATAGGGAGGGGTTGGGGGTGGGTCCGAAAACAGGTGTGTAGGAACGAGTTCTATATTTTCCATGAATTTCATTTTCAAAATCCTCCTTATTTTTTTAATGCAGCGATGGTGTTGGTAAGCTTGTAGCGAACTGTGGGATCGAGTTCTTCCCGGTCGAGCAAATTGCGCAGTTCATCAATCGATGTCGTTTCCTGCAGGGCGAGCATGGCATTAGCCAGGGCCACCTGAACTTGCGGTGATTCTTGTTTTGCAATGGACTGAATGAGGCCTTTGCGAACAACCGGATTTCGCGCATGCTGCAACAGCGCTTCAATACTGGCCAGCCGCACGTTCACATTGGGATCATTATTAAGCGTTTTCAACAGGGCTGCGATGATGCGTCCGTCCGCCGATGAAATTTCGGAACTGATGTTTACAGCTTTCAGGCGCTCTGTAGAAGATGATGCATCAAGCAAACTCAGCGCCATTACTTTTCGCATCTGCATGACTTGGCTTGAAAGCTGATCCATTTCCTGCTCATAATCCTGAAAGGGGGTAAAAAGGTTGCCGAAGGCCATACCTACTAAAAACAGACACATAGCCAGTCCCCAACGGCGTACTTTTTGGGGAGTAAAAAAGTCTTTTATTTGATCTAAAAGCTGAGAATCCTGAATGGAAGTTTGCGGATCTTTTTCGGCATTCAACATGGCATAAAAAGAATCTCGCATTTGCTCTGATGGCTCAGAAACAGGTAAACTTTCCAAACTTTTATAGCGGCTTTCCATCTGCTTAACATCTAAAATATCAATTTTGCCTTCGTCGATAAGCTCATTCAGCCGGACTCTTTCCTTAGATGAAATCGAATCATCCAGGTAAGCGGTGACCAGTTCGATATATTTGTCGTCAATCATCTTAAACTCCTTTGAGTTCTTTAATCAGTACTTCCAGTTCGCGGATGGCCCGGAAAATTCTCACTTTTACCGCACCTTCCGAGCAATCCATAATCTCAGCAATTTCCTTATACTTGAATCCCTGAAACCGGCTCAGCAGTAAAGCCTGCTTTTTGGTTGAATCCAGCTGGTCCAGTGCCCGTTGCAGTAGTTTCAATTCTTCTTTCCCGGGCTGATCGTTTTCGTCTTCGTTCACCAACTGATCCATATCAAGAAAATCATTTATGTTTTCTTCGTTTTGATGTTTCCGGTAGTGATCAGCATGCAGATTTCGGGCGATTTGAAAAATCCAGGTTGAGAATGAACCATCAGCGGTATAGCTTGACCGATATTTCAGGATGCGTTCAAATACACCTTGAACCAGGTCTTCACTCACATCACGGCGCCGGTTCAGACGATAAAAAAAGTGATACAAACGGCGATGATACCGTTCAAAAAGCAACCCCAGCTTATCGAAGTCGCCATTTTTCACTTTTAGCATTAATGCATTATCAGAAATAGAATCCAACGCCGGTGTTGTTTATTTTCGTGATTCACTTTGGTACACTGAAAAAATATAGAAAGGTTACAGGGAAAATTATTGAATTGTTGAGGGGTAGAGTTGTTAATTGTTACAAGCTGTGTGAAAGTCTACAAATACTTCTCATCCTTAATTTCTACTGTTCATTTTTTCAGCGATGAAAAAACGAACCAAAAAAATCGCCGGGCTGCGAAAACTAAGTCTTCAGTTTTCAGGACGATTTCCGACAAAAGAAAAAAACTCAGGCGGAAAGACACCGCCTTCAGACAATTTTTCTTTTAAACGGTCTCCAATCGTCCTTCAAACTAAGCAAAGCCTTACTTTTCTAAGGCCGGAAAGGAGGGCTTTGAATTGAAGAAACTCTCAGAGGACAAGAAAACTGAGGCACTTATTGTAATAGATAATATGTAGAAACGAATCGTATTGGTAAAAAGGGAGTTATCCAAATCAGTGCCTATCTGTGTAAATCTGCGGCTAAACCGGTAATCCTTCCATCTCCATGATTTTAAGGGCGTTGGTGGTGGGGCAGGGGCCGGATTTGAGCTTATATTCAAAACTCATTTTGCCGTTTTCGATAGTTTCCTCGAAATGCCAATTAGTGAGCTGGGGGATGGTTTCGTCAAGCTGCGCCAGTTCCAGGTCGTGGGTTGAAACAAGGCCGATGCCATTTTTACCGGCCACTTCTTGAAGAAAAGCCCGGCACCCCTGAAGGCGCTCGCGGTTGTTGGTTCCGCGGTAGATTTCATCAACCATGAAGAAAACGGGGGTGGGCTGATCATCATTCAGCAAAACCAGCAGTTCTTTGAGACGCTTTACTTCGGCATAGAAATGGGAAAGGCCGTTGTCTAAAGAATCGGTTACGTTGATGCTGCTGAAGATGCGAAAAGGGATGGTGGAAAGCGATGAAGCGTTGACCGGCGCGCCTGCAAAACAAAGGGCCAGGTTGATACCCATCGTACGAAGGAAGGTACTTTTCCCGGCCATGTTTGAACCGGTTATGAGCAGAATATCTCCCTTTTCATTAATAGAAACATCATTTGTTATTTTTCGGCTTTGAG
>DASSAY010000248.1:0-2070 GCA_035699185.1 Balneolaceae bacterium
TGGCCAATCTCGAACAGGATTTCGATCGCATAAAACAAGCGGCTTTGAGGGCAAAACAAAGCAGGGTGCTGGCAGAAATGGTTAGAGAATTACGCCAGCAAATGTATGTAGAATATAAAATTCCTGTTCCCGAACAATATAAAATTTAACACCAGCATGAGCACTATTCCGGGGGATTCAGTTGAAGCGGTAGATTATTTTCAGGCTTCGGTTGAGCGCATAAAAGATGAAGTTGGCAAAGTTATTGTTGGTCAGGCCGACATTATTGACCAGCTCCTGATCTGCCTTTTCTCCCGGGGGCATTGCCTGCTCGTTGGCGTACCCGGCCTGGCTAAAACACTGCTCATCCGCACCGTTTCGCAAACGCTGAACCTCAGTTTCAGCCGCATTCAGTTCACCCCTGATTTAATGCCCGGTGATATTACGGGCACCGAAGTGATTGAAGACGACCGCGAAACCGGGGGCAAGAGATTCAAATTTGTGAAGGGCCCTGTTTTTGCGAATATCGTGCTGGCTGATGAAATCAACCGTACACCGCCCAAAACACAGGCGGCTTTGCTTGAAGGCATGCAAGAATTCCATGTGACCGCTGCCGGGACTTCTTACCCACTGGAGCCGCCCTTTTTTGTACTCGCCACTCAAAATCCAATTGAGCAGGAAGGAACCTATCCCCTGCCCGAAGCTCAGCTCGACCGTTTTATGTTCAACCTGTGGCTTGATTACCCTTCGCTTGATGAAGAAATGAACATCGTGGGACAAACAACATCCCGCGAAACATCCGAAGTTGATTCGGTGCTGGATGCGACTCAAATTATTGAACTTCAAGACCTGGTTCGTGAAGTCCCTGTGCCCGACGGGGTACTTTCATCAGCCGTAAAGCTGGTTACTAAAACACGTCCGCAGTCGGATATTGCCCCTGATTTTATTAAAAAATATATGAGCTGGGGAGCCGGGCCGAGAGCTTCGCAATATTTAATTCTCGGAGGCAAGGCAAGAGCCTTAAGCCGCGGGCGTTATAATGTAGCCGAAGAAGACATCCGTGCCTTGGCAAAACCAGTGCTGCGACACCGGATTGTCAACAATTATGCAGCCGAAGCGGAGGGACTTTCACCAGATAAACTCATCGAAATGCTGCTGAACGAGATGTGAGGAGATGATCGACTATCAGATGCAAGGGAGTTATACTCCCGCTTCGGGACTCAGGAGTATAGTTCCTTCATAGCTATAGCATAAATTCATTGCCCCGGCCTTTAGGTCGGGGATTAAAAATATGCCCAAAAAAAGCAGGGCTTTAGCCCTTTAAAGATGACGGTGAAGGGCTAAAGCCCTGTTTTAAGATGCCTAACTATTCCCTGCCTAAAGGCCGGGGCAATGAGAATTGATTTTACAGATTAGAAAAGCTTTTAATTTTGGACTTCATCTTTCAAGGTTTCCAATCAACGTTGCCGGTTTGGCTTTACCTGCTGATTTTTGCGGCCTGCTCGTTCTTCGCCTGGTGGTCGTACAATAGCATCACCGGCATTCAAAAATCATACCGTTATCTACTCATCGGCCTGCGTTCTGCGGTTTTTTTCATCCTTTTAGCACTGCTCCTAAACCCATTTTTTAAGAAAGAAACTTCCTATTTCACCAAGCCCCATATTCTGGTGATGCTCGACAATTCAGCCAGCACTGCCATTGAAAAGCGTAATTATGGGGGAATAGAAAGCTATCAAAAAGTGCTTAATGAACTCAATTTCAATGATTCATCAACCGTGAATTTTGATTTCTTTTCCATCGGCAGTGAGTCAAGGCCTGTTTCCGTTGATGAACTTACTTTTAGTGCTGATCAAACGAATTTATCGCAGGCAGTGGGACTCATAAAGGCAAATTCAGCCCCGGCAAAGGCGGCAATCATTATCAGTGACGGCATTTATACCGAAGGAGAAAATCCCGTTTTTGAAGCAGGTGAAGTAAATATTCCAATCTTCACCATCGGCCTCGGAGATACTACTTCACAAAAAGATGTACTGGTAAAATCAATCACATCAAACCCAAATGGTTATTTGAATAGTCATCATGCGGTTGAAG
>DASSAY010000249.1:0-4014 GCA_035699185.1 Balneolaceae bacterium
TTATTTGGATTTTATTTGATGTAAGTATCTATTCAACTCAAATAGAACGATATAAACATGTTGCACGAATGGCAGCAAGTATTGGGCAAAAAGGTGAGTCCGCTGCCTAACACCTTAAAAAAGGAAAATGTCAAGGAGATATTCCTCGCCCATCTCTTTGGTTAGTTTATTTCAATAAATCCAATAGTAAACCCCTACTACGCTATAGCTTCGCAGGGCAGGCTATAGCTGGCGACCGGGTTCATTGATCACGTTCAGATTCCCTACCGGGATCCAAACACCTTATCGGGCTTGTCCTCCGGCTATAGCAGAGGCTGTAGCTTCTACAGCTACTATCCCAGATCTTTAACCCGGCCAGCCGGCCGATTCCCCAATCAAGGCGCACGGGCTCGGATGTCCCTGTTAGGCAGACGGGTTTATCGGCCGGGGCCAGTAAGGATGAAAGGCGGCCTTTGTAGGCTGCCCTTTAAAGCCTTTATACGGCTGCTGTTTGCTCAGCACGTGCCAGACGATGCGGGCCAGTTCTTTGGCTACCACTGTTCGGGCTACCGTCCGCCCGCTTCGCCGTTTGATCTTTCGGTAAAACTTCTTCACCGGCTTGTAATGGGTGTACCCGCATATAGCGGCCTGGCCAAAGGCCAACCGAAGATATTTGTTCCCGTCTTTGCTACCCGATTTATGGCGGTAGCTTCCACCGCTGTCGCTGCTTCCGGGAACCAGGCGGCAGTAACTGACAAACTGTTTGTCTGATGGAAAACGGTTAATATCGCCGATCTCGGCCAAAATGCTCCATCCATTCACCAACCCGATACCGGGAACCGGCATCAGCAATTCCAGCTCCGGGGTAAACGTTACCTGCTCTTCAATGGCTTCCTCCAGGCGATGAATGTGCGTTTGAATCTGGATAATTTGCTCCAGCAGCAGACGCACCTGCAGGTGAGCCTCCGCAGGCAGTTGAGGGTGCAACCATTGCTGCAGGTTATCGGGATAGCGCCACTGATCGCGGCTCACCCGAACGTTATATTTGGCGGCTGCGCTCCAGTGTAGATTGCAGCTTGCCCCGTCGCTGGATCATCCGCAGACGACTGCGCGTTAGTTCCCGGAGTTGCCGCCGGGCGGGTTTTGCCTGATAAGCCTCCGGGATTAGATCAGCTCGGAGTAATTCGGCCAGCGTTTTCGCATCCACTTTATCGGTCTTTACCTTGGCGTAACTGATCGCTTTAACTATCTTTGAATGAGCCAGGGTGAGGGAAATATTATTCTCCCTGCACCAATCAGAGAGCCAGTACCAGAAGCTGGTGCATTCGACTACGGCCTGCACCGGTTCGTCAAAGTTGCCAAAAAACTCCTGCAGTGCCTTCGGGCTCGTCGGAATTTTCGCTTCCCGAACCACCTTTCCGTTGCTGTTTATTGCTACGATTACCATATTGTCAGCATGTAAATCGATTCCTACGTGAATCATGAGATCCTCCTTGGGTTAGTTAAATGTTGACTAACGCTAATCTAAGTGAGGATCTCCTTTTTGGAAAGATCAAGGCGCATTAACGCGGACTTGACTCTCCCCTACGCCCTAAAAAGAAGGGCTTCGGTGAGCAAGCAAACTTCGGTTTGGTGTTTTGCCTTATTCACGAATTTTAGCTTCTTTTAAGCTTGCAAATGAACTCAATATCCATCTGTATTTAGATCAGTAAAGACAGAGATGAACTGCTGAAGTTATGGCACATAACCGGTTACAAAAAATCGCAAGCAAATTATCTGAGAACATTCTTAAAACATCAGAAAAAATGAATCAGCCTAAAGACAGAAATTTTATATCAAATCTTTTAAAGAGGTAAGCCATGAATATTCTCTTATGGGTTCTTCAAATCATTCTCGCCCTGCACACTGCTATAGGCGCGATATGGAAGTTTTCTAATTCAGCGGAGCAAACCATGCCTTCTTTGGGTGTAATTCCCCATGAAGTATGGCTGGGAATGGGCGTCATTGAGTTGCTTTTTAGTTTGGCCCTGATCCTCCCGGCATTTAATAAGTCTTTAGGGATCCTGGCCCCCATTGCAGCCGTCTGCATAGCCGCGGAAATGCTGCTCTTTTCCGGCATTCATATTTATTCCGGTGCCACTAATTATAGCCCTATGATTTATTGGCTTCTCGTGGCTGCCATAAGCGGGTTTATTGCTTACGGCAGATTCGTACGAAAGCCCCTTTAAACGCTTTTAGGCTTAATTTTGACATCGTGCATTTCAGGACCTGGTAGAAATTTTTAATTAAATCAATAAATGAAGCTATGAATCCAAAGGTAGATTGGTTCTTTGAGAAAGACACAAAATGGCAGGAAGAATATGAGCAATTAAGAATGATCGTTCTTAACTGCGGACTGACTGAAGAATTGAAGTGGGGATGTCCTTGTTACTCCTTTCAAAATAGCAACATTGTTTTAATTCATGGATTTAAAGAATATTGTGCGCTTCTGTTTCATAAAGGGGTTCTGCTGGAGGATACCGATGATATTTTAATCCAGCAAACAGAGAATGTGCAGTCGGCTCGCCAGATTCGGTTCACCAATGTAAATGAAATCGTTGAGATGAAAAACACTTTGAAAGCCTACATTTATGAAGCTATTGAAGTGGAAAAAGCCGGTCTGGAAGTGCCTATGAAAAAGACCAAAGAATTTGAGGTTCCTGAAGAATTTCAACAAAAATTGGATGAAATTCCTGCCTTGCAAACTGCTTTTGAGGCATTGACGCCGGGACGCCAAAGAGGATATCTGCTACATTTTTCCGGAGCCAAACAATCAAAAACCCGGCAGCGAAGGGTGAAAAAAGCTATTCCGGATATTCTCGATGGAAAGGGATTGAATGACTAATACGGCTATTAGAAACAATTAAACTACTTCTAACTGTCATTTCGACTGTAGAGCGCATTTTTTCGCTCGAAACGGAAATGACAAAATAGATGTAATTTGATTCTTTGTTTATAACATTCTTAACCACTCAACAGGTTATTCATAATCTCTTTTTACGGCCAAAAAGATGATATGATAATTCACCTTAACTTTTCCTTCCGTTGAGGAATCCCAGTGATCAACCAACAAGGAAAGTTCATCAGCAGTAAGCGATCGTCCTGCTGTTTGGGTTGAGGCACCTATAGCTTTGCGATGATTGAAAAAATCCCGGGCACTGTCGAAAGTTTGGGTAACGGTGTCCTCATAATAATCAACTTGTGAGGGACCAACAGACATTTTAACCACTATTTCTTCAACGTCGGGCCAGGGATTACCGGTGAAAGGCAGGCCTAATTCGCGGCAATAGCGCCGCCAGTTGGGGAAACTTTCGTTGCCGGGGAATGCCGCCAAAAGCAAACCTCCCGGCTGTGTAGCTTCCAGCCATTTGGCAAAAGATAAAGCGGGATCTTTTAACCAATTCGCCAAAAAACTGCTGATCGTCATTCCATAATAAGACTTTTCGTAGGGTGGCTCATCGGCATCCTGAACAGCAACCTTCAACTGCTCGTCGTTCCCAAACTGCGCCCGGCAATAGTCCACCATTTCTTCCGATAAGTCTGTGGCCTGTATTTCATGCTTGGGAAATAAATTGATCAGCCCTTTGGTTACAAAACCTGTACCGCAGCCTAATTCAATGATTGGACCGGGAGGAATGATATTTACCCACGGCTCGAGAGAGGCAATTAACCGGCCGGCAATTTGCTGCTGGAGCTCGGCATGTTGATCGTAATAACCTGCCACAGAACCAAAACTACTGATTATCTTTTGTTTTAAATCGTCATTAGATGCTACTTTCTCACTCATAAATTATTCGTGAATCTCTGTTTCTTAAAACCTGGCAGGTCTTACTAATCATTTCAATTTTCAACCATAGCTTGTTCAGTAGCACCGCTCCAGGTGGAGTCGCTTTTAAAAGTGCGCAACATAGCGCGAAACTGACGGACAAAGCTACGTTTTGAATATTTGGGGGCAAACTGTCCAAATTCAAGCATGAAAAGACGGTCGGTTTCCTC
>DASSAY010000250.1:0-5938 GCA_035699185.1 Balneolaceae bacterium
CAGCTTTTTGCCTTCGCCCGGAGTGAATGAATCCAGCAGTGTGAGGCTGGTCATTGATGGGACGTACTTGACGCTGTAGTTTTCAATCAGGTAGCGTCCGCCCTGCATTAGCGCTTCAAAAGGCAGGTAGGCCAGGGCGCCGTCGGGTACGATGAGAAGATTGTTGTACTTCTGGAGATCATCTTCAAACGGCTTAATCAGCACGTTATATAACTTCGACGACCGCCGCTGAAGCACGGTTTCTGATGCGTGGGCTAAAATAGCATTCCGGAATGCCGACACGCGAGAACTCAATTCGGCCTCCAGGTTTTGATCGCCCGGTATAGAAAACTGCTCAACCCGGACCTCATTTTGACTGATGAGAAACATAATTAACTGTTTATCAGTAACCGCATATTCGAGCACTGCTGTTTCTTCATCCGTAAGCGCGCGGGCCCGTTCCAGGCTCAGCGCGTCGGGCAATTTAAGCTTCTTTAATACAGGATAAGTGGCGTATAAGTCATTTTCGTAAGCTGCGTACTGAAGCTCGGCCGTCCGTATTTTTTGTTTAATGGCCTGCCGTTGCTCAGCATCATCCGTCCCATCCAGCGTTGAATAGAACTTGTTAAGATCCCGCCGCATTTGGTTTCGCTTGATGCGCACTTCTTCGGGGAGGTGCTGCTCGATATTTTGAGAGGCTTTCGCCAGTTGGTCGCTAAGAGACCGTGCCTTGGCCAGCTCTGTGAATCGAAAAGCCTCCGCTTCATTCTGATGATATTGCAGCATCCATGAAGCGAGGCGAATATAAAAATCAGAGTGGCGGCTAAAATAGCCCGACTTTAATGCCGAGACCGCCCCTGCTTTTGAGCGATTCTCTTCGATCAGCGCCACTGCTTTTTTGCCATAAACGATCGCCTTATCCGAATGTAACTGATTGTAAGCCTTTGCTAAATTTTTAAGCGGGGTGATTTGATCGGTTGAACTTAAAGAATGACTATAATCAAAGGCCTTTTTTAAATATGGCAGTGCCTGTTTAAAATGCTCTTGCCGCTTTTCAATCTCCCCCAGCCAGGTATAGACATCGGTTAAGATATCATTACTGTTTGTAGAATCTCCGATAGCTTTAAGCTCCTGAGCATACTGCCGGGCCTGCCGGTAATTGCCGGACTTTAGCTCCATGCGAATTAAATCATTTAGCGAAAAAGCGATATCATAAGGATTGCCAATCTTCTTCCGAAGGGTGAGAGATCTTTTATACAATTCACTCGCTTTCTCATACTTTCCCTGCTCCCAAAGAACCATAGCGATGTTTCTTGTGGTCACAGCAATGGAAGAAGGGCCACTTGTTTCTTTTGTGATGGCTAAACTTTGCCGGTAATACTCCAGGGCCCGGTCGTAATGGCCCAAATCTTTATAAAGAAGGCCAATATTATTTAGGGTAACTGCCGTTGATTGTGGAACGCCCGTTTTCCGGCTAAATTCAAGTGCTTTTTGATATGCTATCAGTGATTGGTTAAAATTACCTAACTTTCCTTGAGCTACTGCAATTTTATTGTAAATAGCAGATAGAAAGGTTGCATTGTTTAATTGATTTCGAATTATTAGGCTACGTTTGTAATTTTTTAGTGCTTTATCAAAAAGAGATAATTCCTCATAAATTGAACCGATATTACTAAGTGTAACGGCTGCACTTGTTAAATTATCGAGACTTTTAGAATAGGGAAGAGATTTGCGATAAAGACTGAGGGATTTGGAATAATTCCCTTTATGAAAATAGACACTTCCAATATTGTTATAGACTACTCCAATTAACAAGCTGTCTCCGGATTCAAGCGATAAAGGGAGTGATTTTTGATAAAAACTCAAAGCTTGATCTAATTTACCGATACGTCTCGAAGACCATCCCATGCTGTTTAAAAGGTCTCCGCGAGTATAAACATCATTGGCAGGATGGTTTATACGCAAAAGCATTTTATACAGTTCCATCGCCTGTTCATTTTTAGAACGATAAACCAGCGCGCTTGCATACTCCTTACCGGCTTTCAGCCACGATGCCGTATCCTGATGTTGTCGATAGATGTGATAGGCTTCGCGATAATAAAAGGCAGACTGGCGCATTTTGCCCCTTTCATCATAAAAACGTCCTTTTTTAAAGAGTGAATCGGCCAGTTGAAGGCTTTGTCCCCACGCGATCAAGGGCAACAACATCAGCGCCAAAAAAATTAAAAACCACCGTTTATTCATAAGTAGAAGTGATAAATGTCCTTAATTGTACCCTTTTTATAGGTACATAATTTTTTACACTTTAAAAAGCGTGGAATTTGTGTAAAATAATCCAAATATTGGTTGTAGTACTTAAGCTTAGGTACTTATCATAAATTCTAACTAAATAAACAGGAGATCATTATGTTTTTATTAGAGGAAAGGCCGTTTTCATCTTTATTTAACCACCCAGATCCAGATGATACTAATACTAAAGGTGAGGATGATGACACAACGACAACTGATTAATACTCTTTAAGCACAAAAATGATGTAGTCTGCTTCTCCCGTAGGGATTACTTCGGAAAAGGTGGCCTACATCTGCTTTTACCTCACTTTAGCCCGATAAAAATAAAAGGCGCCCAGAATTTGGGGTGAGCGTAAGCCGGGTGAGCCATTAGCTCCAGTTTGGCTTTCCGCAGGGCATCAGAGAATGAAGTCCCCTTCAGGTAATTCCTGTAGAAATCAATCATCAGCCGGGCGGTGGAGCGGTCATCTACTTTCCAAAGCGAAACCAGCAAATTTTCAACCCCTGCAAACTGAAAGGCTCTGCTCAGGCCGATAATACCTTCACCTTTCATCACTTTTCCCGTACCCGTTTCGCAGGCACTGAGTACGGCCAGTTCATTCTGCAGGTCAAGGTTATACACTTCTTCCGCGTATAAAATGCCGTCTTCCGATGGATCAGCACCAGGGTAAAAAACAATACCTGAGTCGTGACGGCTGCTGTCAGAAGCAAAGGCATGAGTAGCTAAATGCAGAAAGCGATAGCTGCTTAAATCGGCAGTTTTGAATGCTTTTTCAGTGGCTTCTTCACGGATAAAAAGCTTCGTTTCAGCATCATCGCTAAAGATGCTGCTCCAGAATCCCTTGTCGGCATCAAACAGTTTTGCTATTTGCCGCACTTCATATTCCGTAGAAAAAAGCGGTGGCCAGCCTGTTTCTTTGCCATTCCTGCTTTGGGCAGCTGCTACTTCACTCGAAAAAGTGATTGGAGCAAAAGCGGCAAAACTTGAAGTGTACTCAGGGTCTTCCGGCGTTCCCGACGCTATAGACAACGAAAACGACGGGCTGTAACTGACGGTGAAATAATTGATCAGGTAGGGCAGTCCGGTAAAGGAAATGCCGCTTTTGCTTGCGGACACGAATTTGGTCAAAAGCGCTTCAAATGGCAACAGGTTTAGAGCACCGTCGGGAACGAAAAGGATATTGGGATTTTGGACGTGCTTAACCACCGGGCGGACCAGCTTTTCATACAAATCAAAGCCCAGTTTTAGATACAAACTGTCGGCTTGTTGAACAATGGCTTTTCGAAAACGGCGTATTTTTCCCGTCAGTGATGAATCAAAAGACAGGGGAGTTAAGTGCAAATCGTTTTCATCCATCACAAAAGCCCAGGCTGTTTGCTTTCCGTAAAAATACTCCACCAGCGTCAGGTTTTGCGTTCGCAATATTTGCTGAACAGCGTTCACATCCTGGATTTCTTGGTTGTATTTCAAGTTGTGATAGCGCGGAAACTCATCCTCTAAATAGCGCAGGTGCTTGTCTAAAGTGCGCTTCAATGCAAAGAGTGAATTTCTGAGAAGATCAGTTTGAGCTGTTTCACCGGGAGTACTGATAGCAGCGTTCAATTGCTGATGGAGTTCGGTAATTTGATCACGAAGCTGCTTTTCGTAGCGGATCAGTGAATCAGGAATACCGGCGAAGCTCTTAGCCTGCTGGGTTTTCATCAACTCCAGAATCACCCGCGTCTTGCTTTTTTCAACAAAGAAAAAGGCTTGCTTCAGGTAAGTTTGCTCGCCCGTCTTTTTAAACAGCCGGTAAGCAGTTTTTATGGCCTTTCCATACATTTCATGGCTTTCACGACTCATTAGCAGCTTTGATTTTTTGCTTTGAAAACCGGCCTGCAGAAAATCGAGAAGCTCCGAAAGGCAGTGGTATGAAACGAGGGCTGCTTTTAACGGCATCACATTGTTGCTTGCCTCGAAATACTGATAGAGGGTTTTCCCTTTATCAAACAGCACCTTCACGGCATAAACAGGATAACGAATATTTTTTACGGAAGGATTGCTGAAATAAGAATGGGCTTTAAATCCGTTCGACAACACTTCCAGCGCCTGCTGGTGAAAAGTAACCGCCTGATCAAAAAAACCTTGCCCGGCATATGCTTTGGCGATGTTATTCAATGCATCAGCCACATAGGGATGGTCTTTACCCCGGTATTGGCGGGTGATTTGCAACTCGCGTTTAAAATAGGTGATGGCAGAATCAGCTTTGTTTTGCTTTAAGAAAAGAAGGCCAAACGAGTTATAGGTATTGGCCAGTTTAGGGTGATTCGTACCCAGGCTGTTTTTGCGAATAGCCAGCGATCGGCTAAGATAATCTTTGGCCTTTTCATACGCTCCCATTTCAAGATAAATACTGCCGATGTTGTTATAACTTAAGGCAAGAGCAGGGTGATTCGCTCCACGAATCTTCCTCTTAATTTCCGCTGATGTAATGAGATAATCGATAGCCTTCTGAAGCTTGCCAAGCTGAAAGTAGCTCACTGCGATATTGTTATAAGCCATACCCACCTTCGGGTGGCTTTTGCCATAGATTGCCTCGAATAAAGTTACCGCCTTTTTAAAATAACCAATCGCCTTACCGATGTCGCCCGACCGGTAACTGAGTCCCCCCAAATTGTTATAAACCGTTGCCACATTCGGATGGGTTTCACCATACAGCGCCCGGTTCATCTCCAGCTCCTTTTGATAAAAAAGCAAGGCCCGGTCGTAGCGCCCCATACTCACATAATTCACCCCGATATGGTTGTACAATAACGCCAGCTTTTTTTGATGATCGGGATTATCGTGGTTCAGTACCTCAACCCCCCGCTGATATTGCTCCATCGCCTGTTTGAACTTTCCCTGTTCGTGAAAAACAGATCCGATAGCATTATGAATGTTGACCCAAATGGGCGGCGAAAGCCCTGCTTTCTGGGCCAATAACATTCCCTTTTTTAACTGTTGAAGAGCTTTATCAAAGTTATTTTTCTTTGTTTGGATGATGCCCAGGCTGTGATAAGCTTCTACCGTTTCAACAGCGGGAATATTTGAATGCTCCTTAGAAAGGCCCAGTACGGTTTTCGCGAAGCGCGCGGCTTCATCAAGTTTGCTTTGTGAGCGCGCGTTGAAGCTGAGATCGTTATAACATTTGGCTACTTCTGGCCATAGAGCTGCTTTTTTATATTGTTGAATAGCTTGATGAAGAACTGCGGATGAACGGTCATAGCGTGCTTTGTGCTGTAAACCCATAGCTTTTTTATAGAGCCGATCGGGCCGGGAAACATTTTGCGCGAAAGTGATAGGTATAAAAAGCCCGGCTGACAGAATGAATGATAAAATCATCACCCTGCAGAAAAGCACCCTGTAATAAGCCATCTGTAATTATTTGCCCAACGTTTGCGGCCCATTTTATTATAAATAACGGAGGAATTGAAATTAGAAATGCTTAATGTAGCTCGAAATTTATTTCGATAAAGGTAATCTCAGAAGCAGTTTGCCGAGATAAATCTCCTACATGTGTTATGGTCTTTGCTGGATTTTTTCTCGCGATATTTATTGATAACAAGGTGCAAAATCCCCCTTGGCGAAGGGGGATTTAGGGGGATTGAAAAGATTAAGAGGCCTTCTGGATCTAAGAGCGGAAGCCCCCCC
>DASSAY010000251.1:0-3636 GCA_035699185.1 Balneolaceae bacterium
GCTTTTCTGAAGCCGAATGAAGGCAAAAAAACGGTCATCATTATGACCGGCATTGAAAGTATGCGCGATGAAGCGGCCAATGCTTTTCTAAAGGTGCTCGAAGAGCCGTCCGAAGATTTAATGTTTTTGCTGACCACCGATCATTCCGAGGCACTTCTGCCGACCATTATCTCGCGGTGCCAGCATATTCCGTTGTCGGCTTTAAAAACGAGTGAAATTGAACAAGCTCTGATCAACCAGGATGGCTTGCCCGCCGATGATGCTGCGTATTTAGCGCGCGTTTCGGGTGGAAATTATGCCATGACCCGATTTTTTGATGTAGCGAGCCTCAAGGAAACGCGTCAGGAAATCATTGAATTTTTACGCAATTCTTACTCTCAGGATGCCGTTGAAATCACTCAAACGGCTCAAAATTGGCAAAGCCAGCAGAATTTGGAAGGACAAATTGCCGTCTTGAATGTACTTGAGGTTTTCTTGCGTGATCTGCTGGTTTACCGTTCAACACAAAATGAATCGCTCATCACTAATGCCGATCAACTCAAGGTCATTCAAAAATTTTGCAAGACTTTAGGCGATGCACGGCTGGAAGAAATGATCGAAGAAATAAACAACTACAAGCCGATGATTTATCAAAATGTGCAACCGAAATTAGTTTTTACGGCACTGGCATTGCGTTTTTCGAGCTTGATAAGAAATGCAGATCCGCAAATATCCGCAGCAGATTCCTGGAAACATCTGCCTGCTTTTTCATAATGTCAGAGTAGGTTTATAAAGTATTAATAACCTCTTTTGTCATTCCGAGGAATTCAGCGGGTTTCTGAATGACGAGGAATCTCAAATGTTTTAAAGGCTGATGCTTGAATTAAAGGAGTAGTTATACCAACGTTTGAGATCCCTCACGTTCGTTCGGGATGACACCCTAAAAAAAGTAATGCGAACCTAAAACTTTTTAGTGTTTTAGTGGCAAATAACCATGACCAATCCCAATCAAAAAATATCGTTTACTAAAATGCAGGGAGCAGGCAATGATTTCGTTGTGCTCGATAACCGATCCCTGAATCTTTCGAAAGATGAACTTATTGAACTAACTCCACAAATCTGTCACCGAAAGTTCGGCGTAGGCGCTGACGGCCTCATCACTCTGCTAACTACCGAGCGAGATGATGTGGATTACACCATGTTTTACCGCAATGCTGATGGCAGCGATGCCGGAATGTGCGGAAACGGCGCCCGCTGCATGGCTTTGTTTGCCCATTCAAATGGATTTGGCAAACAGCAAGTATTCAATGTTCATGATCAGGTTTATGAAGCCCTCGTTGAAGGCCCCCATTCCGTTCAAATCTCTTTCCCTATGCAGACGTCTATTGAAAAAACTGAGCTTCATCATCGTCCCCATTATTTCCTTCGCACCGGAACTGAACACCTTGTTACCACTGTTGATGAAAACTCACTGAAGAATGAAGATAAGCTAAAAAAAGAAGGACGGGAACTGCGTTATCATACACAGTTTCAGCCCGCAGGCACTAACGTAAATTTTATTAGTGGAGTGGATGAATGCAGTTTGAAGTTGCAGACGTATGAGCGCGGCGTTGAAGACTTAACGCTTGCCTGCGGCACCGGAGCCATCGCTTCGGCCTTGGTTTGGCATCATCTGCAAAAGAAGAAACCCTCGGGCTGTAAGTATGAAGTGGAAACAAAAGGCGGTTCGCTTTTTGTATATTTTTCTTTTGATCCCGAAACCAAAAACTATTCCAATATTAACCTCGAAGGGCCTGCTCATTTTGTTTTCAAGGGTGAATATTCGTTTTAAGGAGTCTAAAAAAAGTCTTTGTCATCCTGAATTTATTTCAGGATCTATGGTGAAAATTGTGATGGTAGTTTTAAAAGGGAATTTAGTACAGATGCTGAAACGAGTTCAGCATGACAAAATAAAATTTTTCAAAGACTCCTTTAATTTTTTCAGCTTCCTTTTTTTAATCTTTGGCGCCATTGCCTGCGCGGTACCCCCTCAGGATAGCCTCGAACGACAGCAAAATAGTGCTGAGCCCGCTTTGCGCGGAAGCTTTATGCTAAGTGTTCAAAAAGCCCCGCCTCACGATATCCAAAGCGTTCATTTAGCCCCGAAAGGAAATCCGGCCCTCCCTCCTGTCATCAAACTTCACTCACCCCAAAAACTGGTACTTTCATTCGATTATTTGAGTGAACAGAACCGGCAATTCAGGGTTGAAGTTTCGCACCGCAGCCGGGACTGGCAAAAAAGTCCTATCGGTCCTTCGGTTTATTTGGACAGCTTTTTCCAAACTTACATTCAAGGCTCGGAAGAAAGCTTCAGCCAGCAGCCGGCCTACCAGCACCTGGAATATGAGTTCCCGAATCCGCAGCTTCGTCCGATTGTAAGCGGCAATTACCTGCTCGAAGTTTACAGCTACAGCGGTGATGAACTGCTCTTTTCCGTGCCCTTTTTTATAACGGAAGACCGGGGGGCGCTGCAAACGCGGGTTGAAACGATTTTTGCTCAAAGAAAAGATGCCCATTCACTCGATCAGCTTTTCAGTACTTATCGCTATCCTCCTTTTATTGAATTCCCCCAGTTTGATTTGGGGATAGCGTACACGCAAAATCAGTTTTGGGGACGCATGCGCGAAGCCGGCTTTTTGAATACTTTCGGGCGGGGTGAAATCAGCGGGCACATTGACCGGAATGAAGCTTTTATCTCTGATTATGAAATCAAAGTACTTGACCTGAGAAGCTTCGTTGCCGATGGACAGCAAGTTCTCGAATATCGCCCCGGTACCACTCCGCCCACGGTAATTTTACGGCGTGATGTGCAAAATCTCGATACCAATCCCCGCTATTTCTCTGCTTCCGGACTCGGCATCCCCATAGATGATCGAAGCAGCGGTTATGCCCGGGTTCAATTTTCGCTCGATACTGATGCTGCGGTACCGCATTCCGCAAATATTTATATCGTCGGTGATTTTAACAACTGGATGATCAATGATCTCAATAAAATGAGTTATGATATTCAACAGAATTTATGGCAAGGCCATGCGCTTATAAAACAGGGTGAATACGCTTATAAATATGTGCTGGTTGAAAACGGGGTGATGGATGACCTGGCTCTTGATCAAGGTTTTTTAGCGCCGCGCCAGGAATATTTAACTTTTGTCTATTTCAAAGACCCCACTCATAATTTTGATCGGCTTTTAAAGGTCGGGCGGGTTGTTAGCCGGTAGCTGTAGATCGAGATTTTTATCTTGATTAGCCGGTTGGGCTGACTGCTCCTCGAAATAAATTTCGAGCTACATTTTACCATCTCTTCATGGAAACCCACCCGGATTCCTCCGCTGAACGCTTCGGGATCGTCCCCTCCCAAGAGGGGAATTTAGCTTCTGTTTTTAATTTTAAATCCTTTAAAAAGGAAATGGCAGTACTTTTTCGGTTGAAAGATTGCTCTATAAAAAGGAATGGTTTAATTCCCCTCCGCGGAGGGGTACGGCTTTAGCCGTGGGGTGGGTCCGATAAGGCTACAAATCTTAACTGCTTAGAGCATCCAGAAAGGGTTTTATCTATTTCATTGAGCTTCGGGCCATCTGATTCTTCCAAACCCACCCCAACTCCGCAAAACCGCGGAGC
>DASSAY010000252.1:0-7613 GCA_035699185.1 Balneolaceae bacterium
TAACAGAAAGGCTCTTTGCCGATTGAAACTCCCTGATGATTTCCGCCGCTTCATCAGCCGCTTTCCGGGCGACATTTAACTCTCTTGTGTAGGACATTGAAGGAATTAAAAATTATGAATGAAAAATTAAAAATTTCTGACGCTCACTACTCACAACTCAAGACTCACGACTATCCTTCATCTTGTACTCAAAAACCTTCTCAGAAACATTATTATTGTTTTCGGATTGCGGATCCGGGAACAGTTCATCAACCGGTGTTTTTTGCAGCAGCGTTCGCTGGCGGCCGGCCTCTTTCATGGCTTTCATCACTTTTTCCCGCTCATCGCCCTTGGCTGAAGCATAACGTTTTTGCAGCGTGCCCTGCAAGCGCTCCAGGTAATGCAGCTGCAATGCTTTGATCGCCCCTTTGGCCGTTTGATACGGATTTTTATCCTTTTTATACTGTACGCCCACCACCTCGTGATGCCGCTCGCTCACCGAGTGCTCTTCCAGCACCACCTCACCCACCAGCTTCGGATATGGATGCTCACGGTTGGCATATTTATCTACCGAAACCTTCTCATCCGCTTTATACTGTTCAATGATGTCCTCATAAAAATCCTTCAACTGCTCATCCTCAAACTGCTGGCCGTGGCAGTGTGAACCGATATAACCAATCATTTCGCGATCATAAACCAGCATCAGCCGAATCAATTCTTTCTCATAATTCGGGCGTTTTTGGGGTGGCTGGGGCTGCTTTTGGGGTGATGCATGGGCAGGCCGCTCATTAAACCCGACCGGATGAGACGGTGCAGGACGGAAATCATCGCGTTCATTCCGCCGTTTTTCACGCTGTTTGGCGCGTTCCCGCTCCCGTTCTATTTCTTTCCTTATTTTCCCCAATTCGTCAAACAATGCGCGGTCGCCAACCTTCGCTTTTTCGTTCAAATACTGCACAAAGGTTTCGCGCGAAACCCGGTCGGGCATATGAGCAATGCTTTCTAAAATGCCGGAAATCACTTTTTTCTTTTCTACCGGCTTTTCCCATTTCCCTTCGTCTTTGGCTTTGTGAATTTGATAGGTCAGGAAATCCTCAGCCCCCTCCTGCTTCATCTCCAAAAAAGAATCTTTGCCAAACTGACGCACAAACGAATCAGGATCTTCACCCTCCGGCAACTCCAGCAATTTTACGTCCATTCCCTCTCTCAGAGCAATGTTGATGCCCCGCTTCATCGCTTTTTGTCCGGCTGAATCGGCATCGTAAATCATAGTAATCGTTTCGCCGTAGCGATGAAGCAATTTCATCTGCTGTGGGGTGAGGGAAGTTCCGCTCGAGGCTACCACATTATTCACCCCCTTTTGCTGGAGTGAAATAACATCCGTATAGCCTTCCACCAAAATCACTTCACCCTCTTTTCGAATCTCATTTTTGGCAAAGTTGATGCCATACAACACCTCACTCTTGTTATAAACTTTGGTCTGTGGTGAATTGATGTACTTGGCTGTTTTTTTATTATCGCCTAAGATGCGTCCCGCAAAAGCAATCACTTTTCCGGATGGATTAAAAATCGGGAACATCAACCGGCCGCGAAAAGCATCGTAAAAGCCCTCGCCCCGCTGACTTGGTTTGATCAATCCTGCTTCGAGCAGATACTCTTCATTCAGGCCCGAATCGACAGCCGTTTGATAAAATATATCGCCGTTACCGGGGGCAAAACCAAGTCCGTATTTTTTGATGACTTCGCGTCCGTATCCCCGTTGGGTGAGATAATCACGTGCCTTTTGGGCTTCTTTGGTTTCCATTAAATGACGGTAGAAAAAGACGCCGGCATATTTCAGGGCGTGATAAATACCTTCGCGCAGGTGATGTTCTTCATCAAATTCGGGATCGTCTTCTTCGGGCAGCGAAACTCCATAGCGGTCCGCCAGCGAGCGCAGCGCTTCCACAAAACCCACGCCTTCAAGCTGCATCATAAAATTGAAAACATCACCCGATTCACCGCAGCCGAAGCACTTATAAATGCCCAAATCGGGGGTTACGTGAAAAGAAGGGGTTCGTTCATCATGAAAAGGGCACAGGCCTTTCCAGCTGCGTCCCGAGCGTTTCAATTTTACATAATCTCCCACTACTTCGACAATATCTGCCGCGTCTCGAACTTCCTCTTTTTTTTCATCGGGGATCATCGCCATAGTTCAGAAAAAGTAATGGTTAATTTTGGAAATTGGAAGCGAAAATAGATGTTGGAGGCCGGAAGTTAGAAATTGGAAGTCGCTGAGCGTTGATCGCTGAAAGCTCTTGCTGCTTAAACTTAAAACTCGAAACTTAAGCCTTGAATTGCTATATTCCCACAGGTTTTAAAAGAAATTATTTAATTTAATTTTTAAAGTTCATGAGCGTACTTGTTGGTAATGATACTCGATTAGTTGTACAGGGAATTACAGGAAGCGAAGGCAGTTTTCACGCCGAACAGATGATTGAATACGGAACGAAAGTAGTTGGCGGGGTTACCCCGGGAAAAGGCGGACAAAAACATCTTGATCGTCCCGTTTTCAATACGGTAGCCGAAGCGGTTGAAAAAGAAGGGGCAAACACTTCGGTTATTTTTGTGCCTCCCGCTTTTGCCGGTGATGCCATTTCTGAAGCTGCCTTTGCCGGCATTGAAGTGATCATTTGTATCACGGAAGGCATCCCTGTAAAAGATATGATTACTGCTAAAGAAATTGTGAATAATCACGGTGCTACACTCATCGGACCGAATTGCCCGGGTGTGATCACTCCGGGTGAAGCAAAAATTGGTATCATGCCCGGCAGTATTTTCACTCCCGGAAAAGTGGGTCTTATTTCGCGCTCAGGAACCCTGACCTATGAAGCGGTTGACCAGCTTACAAAAGCCGGACTGGGACAAAGTACCGCTATTGGTATTGGCGGTGATCCGATTATCGGAACGAATCACACCGACGCGGTTAAACTTTTTCAGGATGATCCCGATACCGAAGCTATCGTTTTGATTGGTGAAATTGGCGGTACGGCCGAAGAAGACGCGGCTGCTTATATCGAAAAAAATGTGGACAAGCCGGTGGTTGCGTTTATCGCAGGAAGTACAGCCCCTCCGGGACGCCGAATGGGCCACGCGGGTGCCATTATTTCAGGCGGACAAGGTTCAGCCGATGACAAGAAAAAAGCGCTGCGTGATGCAGGCGTTACCGTGTCCGACAGCCCTGCTGAGATTGGTGTTACCCTTAAAGAGTTGATTGGGTAGATTTATTAGTGCTGAACTATCGTGAGTGTCTCGCTCGTGCTATAATGCCACAAACGAGACCCTTGCGACAGTCTTGGGTGGAAAATAAGTTAACCCGTTTATCTCTTTGTCATTCCGATGAATTCAGCGGTTTCTGAATGAAGAGGAATCTCAAATGCAATAAGGGCTGGTACTCAGGTTAAAAAAACAGCCATATCAACGTTTGAGATCCCTCACGTTCGTTTGGGATGACATGATAAAGAAAATCTTTTTTAGTCTTTAGTAACCATGCCTTACCTAATTTTCGGATTTGCTGTCGGCACTTTTGTCTGCGGCCTTATCACCAAATTTCATGACAAAAAAAAGGCATGGATTAACCCTACCTACTTATTCCTGCTCAGCGGATTTATCTTTTTGGCCTTTATTTACATCGCCCTGCCTATTCTTAAGCGCGTCTTTACCTGATTTAAATGAATAGCTCTGCTTTTCCTTCATTCCAATTATCAAAATCTGTTCCAATCAGTGTACATCTGTGGCTAATTTCTTTTTAACATTTCACCAAATCGTTCCTTGCTGAACTCTCCGTTTTGACCTGCTAATTGGCCGTTTACCATAATCCAGTCAAATCCCTCTGCCAGCTGATGCGGTTCCTCGAAAGTGGCTACATCCCTCACTTCACTCAGGTCAAAAATAAGTATATCCGCTTTATTTCCTTCCTTCAAAACTCCGCGTTTTTCAAGTCCCAGCGTTTGAGCTGATAAACCGCTCATTTTATGAACGGCTTCTTCAATCGTAAGCGTCTCTTTTTCAATCACATAACGTCTGATCACTTTCGCGAAACTCCCATACCCGCGGGGATGCCACATCGTGGGACTCCCGTCCGAGCTGATCATCACTTTTTTTCCGGCCACAATCCGGTCCTGCAAAGCCTGGTTCATCACAAAATGAGCTCCCGAAGCAAACTGCGGACCCCTTTCCAATAGAAGATCAACTGGTGATATTCCTTCTTGCAAAGCGGCTTCCTTGAGGGTCATTCCCGCAAATTCTCCTGATCCGAACAGAATGGCATCCGGCCCGTTTCGCTTTGCTACTTTGTTTTTTAAAAAGGTACGAAGCATCGCGGGACGCTCTTTCAGCGCATTTTTCCATCCCTTATTGGTCTTTGCCCATTTGGGAAATACGATGCTGATGCCCGTATAGCTGGCTGCGTAAGGATAAGTATCCGCCGTAAATTCTATGACCTGCTTTCTGAGTGAATCTATATAACTCAGAATCTCATCAGCCCTTTCAGCATTTTTGCCATAAACTACTTTCAAGTGCGAAGCATGAACTTTGGCATATTCACCCTGCGCAGCTAATTCATCAAGGGAGGTTTCAATTTTTGCATTATCTTCACTCCGCATATGGCTCATTACAATCGCATCATATTCACCAACAATTTTAGCCAAATAGGTTAATTCGGCTTCATCCGCGTACAATCCCGGCACATATTCCAGTCCCGTACTCATTCCGAAAGCACCAGCTTCTAAATCTGATCTCAGCAGTCGTTCCATCCGGCGCAGCTCTTGAACCGTCGGTGCCGTTTTACCCACTCCTACCTTGGCTCTGATGCTCCCGTGCCCCGACAAAACAGCAATATTCACACCTGGATTTGCTTCACTCACCTGTGCAAACCATTCATTTAGTGAGCCGGGGCGGGGTGATGAACCATCCTGTCCTAAAACAATAGTCGTCACTCCCATCGCCAAAAAATTTCTGAATTCCGGCGTTTTCATGGGATTTCCGTGAGCATGAACATCAATAAAGCCGGGTGAAACGATCTTGCCGGATGCATCAACCCGATGTTTGGCCCGAATAGTATCTGCATTCACAGCGCCGATGTAGCCGATATGGCCTCCGCGAATCAGAATATCAGCTTGATAAGCCGGCGCTCCCGTTCCGTCTACAATCGTGCCGCCCGAGATATACCAGTCCCAATTATTTTGGGCGTGGGTGATGTTGCTGAAAACGAAAAATGACAGTATGAAAGAAAAAGTCAATCGTGTTCTTCTGGTGTTCATAAGATTGATATTTTTGTAACCTAAAAATTTATATTAATTCCTTTTTTGTACCCCTAAATCCCCAAAGGGGATTTGTTATTGTTTGAATCAAAAGGTGAAGCTCCATTTATAAACCGATAATTTACTAAAGGGCCGTTAGCTTTGAAAAAGGCAGTATAGAAAGTCCCCTTTAGGGGATTTAGTGGTCTGTAATCACAAGTTATTAAAGGAAACTATTTTTGAAAGAATCCCAAAATAACTCTTAACAAAACCACTCATTCATAAATATTTTTACATATCGTTGTTTGTTAGAAATCGACTAATATTCTAACTTAACCCTTTAACAAAAGCAATTCATGTTCAAGCGTAGGATAAAATCATATACAGGTTTTGGTTTGCTGCTGTTGATGAGCATCAGCCTGACCATTACTACGCTTCACTCCCATCATCATCTGGATTTAAACCATCCGTCAAATCTTGCCGATACCGGCAGTTGCATCACCGCTGATACAACGCTTTGCCCTATCTGCGGTATTTCTCGCGCCGAAACCCCTTCTTTTTCGCCTGCCGTGAAAACCGTCTTTCGAGCTGAGGAGATTGTTATTGATGAAGCTCCATCTGCAATAAGCATCTCCCTTATAGCAAATAAAGGCCGTTCGCCTCCCTTTATAGCCTGATTCTCTCCTTCCCTAAAACTCTCGTAAAGAACAGCTATCGCATTATAGCTGTGACGGATGACCGGTGACCGAATTGACCGGTCTACCGTCATCGGTCGCTTTATTCAAGCCAGTATGATCAAGCTTCTGCTGATTAACTTTACTCCCGTTCATTTAAAAATTTGTTTTATGAAAACATTTATATTTCTGCTGCTTTCCATTTTAGTTCCTTTTTCCCAGTCCTTTGCTACACATAAATCGGATGCGGACACCGGCATCATCAAAGGCCGGGTGGTTGACCGCGAGACGAATGAGCCTTTGGGCTTTGTTTATCTTCATCTGCAAGAAATTCATCACGCCGTTGCCGCGCGTGCTAACGGAACCTTTACCTTTGAACATATACCAGCCGGAACTTACACCTTATCGGCCTCTCGAATCGGTTACAAAACCCTTTCACAGCTTGTTACCGTAAATGCCGGAGACACCACCCAAGTAATTATTTCCCTCAAAACATCGGTTTTAATTTCTGAAGGCGTTGAAGTTGTGGGACGGCAAAGCCATCTGGGGATGGGCATTGAAGATGCCTCCGTCACCGTTTCGGGAGCCGAACTGCGCCAAAATCTGGGAACTACCCTGGCGGGAACACTGAGTGAAATACCGGGATTCAGTTCCCGATCCATGGGCTCGGCTCCTTCGCGTCCCATTATTCGCGGGCTCGGGGGTGCGCGAGTGCTCATTTTGCAAGATGGCCGCCGTACGGGTGATGTTTCCTCCCAGTCAGCCGATCACGCTGTTACCGTTGATCCTGTTACTGCAGAAAAAATTGAAATCGCACGCGGTCCCGCGGCCTTGCAATATGGTTCCAATGCCATTGGCGGTGTAGTGAACGTAGTTCGCAATCAGATCTCAGCGGTTCAACCCGATCATATTCACGGCACTGCAAGCTTGCAGGGAAAGTCGGTAAATTCTGGTGCGGTAGCCGCATTTGAAGCAGCCGCACCGCTGGCAGAAGGCTTTGCTTTGAAATTTGACGCTAACCTTCGTTCAGCCCGGAATATGCGAACGCCGGTTGGGCCCCTGACCAATTCGGGCCTGCTTTCATCAAATAGTGTTCTTGGAATCAGTTACATCAAACCGTGGGGCTATGCGGGTGCTTCAGCCGGAATGTATTTCAACCGCTATGGGATCCCATCCGACGAGCACAGCGGACACGAGCAGGGTGTGGATATCGAAATGCGAAAGTACAAACTGGCGGGTAAAACCGAAGTATTGTTTGATGACCCTTTTTTCAAATCCCTCGAAGCGGATCTCTCTTACAAAGATTACTACCATCGGGAAGTGGAAGGCAATGGTGAAACCGGTACGGAATTCGGACTGCTAACAACGGATTTTTCAGCGGTAATACATCATAATGGGCTTTTTGATGAAGGGAAAATCGGTATCTGGGGTGAAATAAGTGATTATAGCGTGAACGGAACACGAACTCCCGATTCCAGGGCCTACAGTGCAGCAGCTTTTTTAATTGAAGAAAAAGATTTCGGCGCTTTGCATTTAGAAGCCGGAGCCCGTTTGAACATGGTGACTATTTTACCTGAAGAAAATCCGAGTTCTTCTATAGAAGATATACGAAATCGAAACTTTACCGGGCTGGCAACTTCTGCCTCGGCCGTTTATGATTTCGGGTCGGGATTTCATGCCG
>DASSAY010000253.1:0-4984 GCA_035699185.1 Balneolaceae bacterium
GCAGGAATCCCAAGGCTGCGTTGAACGGCAGAAAGGGGCCATTGGGTGATGAATAGGGCAGCAGGGGGACTTTTCCGCGGTCATAAAATTGAAAATAAGTGGCTCCGGCAATGAGCGTTGCATCCCAGGCTTTAGATCGTCTGGTTAACAGCCGTTTGGTTTGGTTTGCTACCGGGCTGAAGGAGTTAAGGTTAGAAAAGTCAGCCTGAACGGCATTTTCGGGCCATACGATGAGTTGGGTTTCAGGTGTACGAAGTGAATCGGAGAGCTGCAACAGGTGCCGGGTGGCCTGATAGGAAGACAGAAATCCACCGTAGGTTTGGTATGAATTAAAATTGGGCTGAACGACCACCACTTCAAGGATTGCCTTCGGTTGCGGTTTTGGCTCAAGAGCCAGTTTTATCATTGAAAAAACGGGGAAAATAAAAAGTACCGTCAGTGCCGCGATGAGCGTTGACCGCCTATAATTTTTTATCGCCTGATAAGCCAGGGCGCTGCTGAATATCACCCAGAATGAAGCGCCCCAATAACCGGTAATTGAAATGTATTGGACTAAAAGCGGAACATTTGCCCATGCGTTGGCCAGTGTGAGCCACGGCCAGGCGAGATCCCACTGGTGGTGCAGGTATTCGTAACCGAGCCAGCAGCCCGCTTGCAGAAAAGCAATGAGCCAAGGCTTTAACTTTTGCTGCTGTATTTTGTATTGCAGCATCACGGGAATGGTCATTACCGCAGAATTGGCGAGAATGGCAGCAATTCCGCCTGCAAGAGTAGCCAACATCAGCCAGTAAGTGGCGATGAGGTTCCAGATTACAAAAGCGGGGTAGGTTAAGTAAGCCGCTTCACGCGCTGAATTGGACAGGTTGATGAGCCGGAAAATCAGCACAAAGGCGGGGAATATCAAAAAGGGCAGGGGAAAGGGCGGGAAGCTTAAGCCCAACAGGACGCCTGCGGTGAGGATGAGTATCCACTTAGTATTCCAGAAGTTGTGTATGTGTTGTTTCATTCGCTGTAATTTTCGGGAGCGAGGATAACGACAATTTCGCCTTTGATGTTATCTCTTTCTGCAAAGGCTTCAAAGATGGACTTTAGCGGGCCTCGTGCAATCTCTTCAAACTTCTTGGTGAGTTCGCGGCAAACGGCAATCATCCGTTGATCATTGGTATATTTTTGTAGTTCTTCAAGCAGTTTTAGCAGCCGATAGGGACTTTCATAGAAAATGATGGTCCGGTCTTCATCGACCAGTTGCTTGAGGCGTTTTTGACGCCCCTTTTTTTGGGGCAGAAAACCTTCGAATACGTATTTATCGCAGGGCAATCCGCTGGCGACGAGGGCGGTAGTGGCGGCATCGGGGCCGGGAATCACAGAGACAGAATGTCCCGCTTGGTGAGCAGCGCGAACGGCGAGAAATCCCGGATCGGAAATACCGGGCATACCGGCATCCGAAATGATAGCCACATCTTGCCGGGCATCTAAAATATTCATGATATGCTCTACTTTTTGATGCTCATTATGCTGATGAAAAGCAAAGGTTGATGCATCGATTCCAAATCGATTCAATAAAACGCCGGATGTACGGGTGTCCTCACAAGCGATATAGGAGACCGATTCAAGCACTTTTTGCGCCCTCGGGGAGAAATCATCCAGGTTGCCGATAGGGGTGGCGACGATGTAGAGGGTACTCAAAGAATTTAGGATTGTTGATTTACGATTTTCGATTGCTGATTGAAAGTAAGAAAAACTGCTGAACTTATTTGGAGTGGTTTGAAGGGAATATTTGGATGAAGTTTTGTCGCAAAAAGGCTATACTATGCTCCATCATTATTTATGGAAGTGATAGAAAATTCATCAAACCAAATTATTGAGCTAAACACAATCTAAAAAGTATTATGGCAGATTTTAAACCATCGGGTATTAATCATATCACCATTCGGGTTAACGATATTAAGCAAGCGGAAGAATTTTATGGTGACATTTTAGGATTTGAATTGGTGCGTAAGATGGGGCAGAGCATGGCCGTGTATCGCATAGGCAAGGAAGATACGCTGGTGCTGGTTGAGGCGGAAACCAGCTATGATCCCTCATCGCGTGATTACCGGGTCGATCACTTTGGTTTCTATCTCGAATCGGATGAAAAGGTTGATGAACTGGCAGAATACTTTCGTGCGCGGGAGGTTTCAATACTAAGCGGGCCGGGAAATCGAAAACGGGGACGTTTTGTGTTCATTTCTGATCCTGATGGGAATATGATTGAGTTTTTCCACGAAAATAACGAGTAAGCCTTATAATATTCTAATAATTCAAAGGAGACTTATTCGTTATAAAAAGCTGACAGGATCATTGGGTCATAATTGAAAGTTGCGTAACTTTGTCAGCCAATGGTTGCCGTTTTACCAATGGCATATTATTTGCATATCTTGCAACTCAATCCTGAAACACTTAAAGATTTTAACTGATATTTTTTTCAAAATGAGCGATCCGAAAGATAAAAAGGTAACTGATGAACAAGCTGTCGAAGAGCAGGCTGAACAGATGGATGAACAGTCTTCTCAGTATCGGGAATTAGAAGCGACGGAACTTCGCGAATTGTTAACATCGCGGGATAACGAAATTGAAAGCCTTCAGCAAGAACTTGATGAATTAAAAAACAGCCATCTTCGCAAAGCAGCCGAGTTCGAAAATTATCGAAAACGGGTGCAGCGCGAACGGTCGCAGATTTATGAAACCGCCAAAGCCAATGCGGTAGAAGATTTTCTGCATGTAAACGACGATCTTCAGCGCGTTTTAAAGGCCGCCGAAGACCTGGACGTCAATGAAACGTTTATGGATGGTGTGCTGCTGGTGGCCAACAAATTCGATGAAATTCTGAAAAAGGAAGGCGTTGAACGCATCGACAAAGAAGGGGTTCCGTTTAATGTTGATTTTCACGATGCCATGATGCGCCAAAAGCCCAAAGACGATAATATCGACAGTAATGTTGTGCTCGATGTTATTGAAAGCGGTTATCGCATGGGCGATCGAACCATCCGTCACGCCAAAGTAATTGTAAGCGAATAAAATAAGGTAAAAAGTAATTCATGTCTAAACGAGACTACTACGAAGTACTCGGAATTAGCAAAAATGCATCCGATGATGAAATTAAAAAGGCTTATCGAAAGAAGGCCATGAAATTTCATCCGGACCGGAATACCGATAATCCGCAGGCTGAAGAAAAATTCAAAGAAGCATCCGAAGCCTACGAAGTGCTGCGTCAATCAGAAACACGGCAGCGGTACGATCAGTTTGGCCATCAGGGCGTAAATGGCGGTAATGGATTTGGCGGCGCAGGATTCGAAAATGTAGGTTTCGAAGATATTTTCAGCCGTTTTAGTGATATATTCGGCGCTGATATTTTCGGAGGCCAGGGTTTTGGCGGTCAACAAACGAGAGCTCGCCGCTCAGCCGGACAAGTTGGTTCCGATATGAAACTCCGCATTGACCTGAGCCTGGAAGAAATTGCGTTTGGAACGGAGAAAAAGCTTAAGGTTAAGAAATTCGTTTCGTGTGATGAGTGCGGTGGAACCGGTGCCGAGACTGATGAAGATTTTGAGACCTGTAGTACCTGTAATGGTACCGGCCAGGTACGCCAGGTGCACAAAACCATGCTGGGACAAATGGTGAACGTTCAGCCGTGCCCCACTTGCCGGGGTGAGGGCCGTATCATCAAAAATAAATGTTCGAAATGCCACGGTGAAGGCCGTTATAAAGGCGAAGAGATGGTTCAGATACGGGTGCCTTCGGGGGTAAGTGAAGGAAATTACATCACCCTGCGCGGACAAGGTAATGCCGGTAAACGTGGTGGCGAAGCCGGAGACCTGGTCGTGCTGATCGAAGAAAAAGAGCACGAGCATTTCGAGCGTGACGGCAACGATATTTATTATGACCTGGTGCTAAGCGTGCCTGACGCCGTCTTAGGGACCGAAGTGAAAGTGCCGACGCTTAAAGGACGTGCTAAAATTAAGATTGAAGAAGGCATTCAGCCCGGAAAGCTATTGCGAATGAGAGAAAAAGGCATTCATGGGTTGAACCGCTCGGGAATTGGTGACCAGTATGTGCGGGTGAATGTGTATATTCCGCAAAACCTTAGTGAAGAGGAGCGAAGCAAGATTGAAGCCCTCAGGGGCAATGAACATTTCGAAGCCTCGAACAAAGAAAGCGACGGCAAGGGCTTCTTTTCAAAGATAAAGGACGTTTTTACGTGAGGAGGCAGAAGGCAAAAGGCAAAAGGCAGAAGGCAGAAGGCAGAAGTTAGCGCAAAGGTTTTGCTCGTGCCAGAAGCTTTTTTCTATGATTTGCTAGCAAAACTAGATGTATGATGATGTTTTTTGCCTTTTCACTTCTGCTTTTTCACTTTTCACTCATCCAGACTTCAAAAGCTTCTGCAAATCGTTCCGGCGATTCGTCATCCATATTAAAATAGAGTGAGGGCTCGATGAGCTCAAGTTCCATCAGGGCGAAAGTATCATTCGAAGTGCGGACGTAATCGATACGCGTATAAAAAGGCTTGGGATGAAGTATTTGCAGCAGCTCGCGGGCTGAGGCTAAAAGTTGTTCTTCGGGTTGAACCTTTTTGAGAATGCCTCCATGCTCCTCCTGCACCCGAAAATCATTTTTCTTCGGGGTTTTTAGAATCGTATGGCTGTAGGTATCACCAAAAAAGAAGACCGAAAACTCACCTTCCGAAAGAATACTGGGCATAAAAGGCTGAACCAGAAACGGACGATTTTTGAAAACGCCTGAAAGCTCATCTGCATATTTTTCTGCATTTTTTCGAGTGAGCCAAAAAGTGTTATCCGCCCCCGCGCTTATGGTGGGTTTGATGACTAACTGATCGCTTTCTAATAGGGTGAAGAAAGTGCTCAATTCATTCTTCTCAAAAGCATCCCGCCAAAGAGAGGGGACAATCTCAATTCCCTGTCGTTCCAGATCCCGCAGATAGGTTTTA
>DASSAY010000254.1:0-7618 GCA_035699185.1 Balneolaceae bacterium
GATGATGTGCCACGCGATCGCGAGCTGCTCGAAGATGAGCGGTTTCTCGTTACCGAAGAACGATTGCTGCTACTGCTGCGCTGAATCGAAGGCCTGTTATGGGTTGATGAATTTCTCACCCGGATTGACCTTCCGCTCGAACGGTTGCTTCGGTTGAATATGCGGCTGCTGTTTGAATCAAAGAAGCTTCGAAAGCGCTGAAAGAAAGTGGGATTATTTTCCCTTACTCTATTAAGAACACTTCTACTTTTGGGAGCCATCTGATCTCTCAAACGGCTTCGAATTTCAGATCGGCTATCCACTTGTTTTATACCATAGCCATCAGCATCAATACTTCGGTATCGAATAATATTTGAAGATCGCTGATTCCGCTCGCGTTGAATATTTTGGCGCCGGTTTTGGTCAGCGGGCCGTTCACTCCGGAGATTAATCTGCTGTATATTGCTACGGCTTCGTGTTCTGGAGGATTGATCATTGCTGCGACTTCGTACAGTACGAGACTGGTCGTTGCTGCGGCTTCGTACTCGAGAAGATTGAATATTACCTCGACTTCTGCCAGCAGATGAACTTCTGGTGCGATTCACTGTGCCGCGGCTTCGAACTGAGCCTGCTGATCGTGATCGAACCGAAGACCTGCTCCGAACCGAATGAGTCCGGTTGATGGTACCTCTGGTTCGTGTACGTGATCTGTCTGAGCGATCAATCACCCTATTTGTGCCTATACTTCGTGGCCCGTAACGCCTGTTATCGCGAATTACGTCGTTGTCTCTGTAATAAAATCCACCCGGATTATAAAAGTAGAAATAATTGAAAGCCATGGGACGGTATCCATAAAACGGATAATAAAACGGGGAGTAGAACGGATCATAGAAAAAACTGTGATAATACGGACTGCCCCAGTGGAAAGAAAAAGCAAAAGTGGCTCCGAAAAACCGGTTGTGGAAACTCCACGGGTAAAACGGATTCCAGTCGTAATAAGAGAAGAAATACGGGCGGTAAGCGGGACGGTAATAATGGGGCCAGAAATCATATCCCCCATAAAAATTGTATTCTATATAGGGATTGCAGCCGCACTCATCCCACAGTTCGGCATATTCATAATCTCTATAATAAACCGGGATATAGTCATCATCGTAATATTCATCTTCACCATAATACTCCCTTTGATCATAATTCCTTCCGTTTTCACTAACGCGGTGCATGGTCTGTGAATACCGCAACTGAGTATAACAGCCGGTAAGCAGTATGGCGAATAATGTGACTAAAAGTGCTTTTAATGTTTTCATGGCCATCTCCATTTAAGGGTAAAACCCGGTGAGCCGAGGCTTTATTTCAATTTCTATATCAATATTAACAGATGCAAGGGCGGTTTACAATCACATATTCATGTTAGTTGCTAATCACACTTTTTTAATACATTTAAGATTCCTCACTTTCGTTTGGAATGACAATCTGGACTAGCGCGAGCGTCCCGCTCGTGCTTTGCTAAATCTTGTTAAATCTCCCCTTTCAAAGATTTTGCAATCACCTCTGCCTTAGAATTAACGTGTAACTTCTTATAAATATTACGGATATGCGCCCGAACCGTATCAATAGAAATATCATAGCGATCAGCAATCATTTTATAGCTTAATCCGTCAACAAGGCCGTTTACGATATCGTGCTCGCGCGGGGTGAGGTTTGATTCCGCATTTTTACCGGGGGCGTTTTCCTGAAAATGATTGATTACTTTGCGCGCAATTTGAGGCGACATGGGAGCCCCGCCTTCAACCAGCTTGATTATCGATTCTTTAATTTCGGGGAGTGAAGTATGCTTCAGCAAATATCCCGAAGCACCTGCGCGAAGGGCATTGAAAATTTTGTGTGAATCGTGATAAACGGTAAGCATAATAATATCAACATCCGGAAATTTTCCTTTGATGATACTGATGCCTTTGATGCCCGACATACCGGGCAGCTGGATGTCCATCAAAATAACATCGGGCTTTTCGTGCTCTTCTAAATATTCCAGCATCTCTTCCACAGAGTCCACTGCAACAGGACACGAAAGCTCGTCCTGCATATCCAGATACCGCTGAATAAGATCTCTGATCTTTTTGTTGTCTTCAACAATTCCGACGATTGAACTCATGGTCTGATGTTTTTAGAGTGAAACATTTTTGACTCGTTCATTTTTTTAATGTCATCCCGAACGTATGTGAGGGATCTCAAGCGTTGATACAATTTTTATCTTAACCCCTGGCTTCTTCCTTTATCACATTTGAGATCCCTCTTCCCAAAAAACGGTCATCGGGATGACAGACAGGGTTGAGCCGTTGCTTAATCATTCTTCTCCACTTTTACTTCAAATCCATTGCTGTTGTTAAAGGTAATACTTGCATCAACCCGTTTTGCTCGCATGTTCATGTTACGCAGCCCTTGTCCACTTTTACGCATCTTCTGATGATTTTTGCCATTATCTTTGATGCCCATCAAAAATCCGGTGCCATTAGTTGAAAGCATCACTTCGACTGTATCGGCATCGGAGTGCTTGGCAACAGTGTTGATGGCTTCCTTAAAAATAAGATACAAATTTTCTTTTAGTGATACTTCCAGTTTCTCGTGCATATTACCTTCAAAATGGTAAATAACTTCTTTTTGGGACAGCACATTGTTCACATAGTCCTGCATCCGGTCGGTAAGATCGCCCACAGTATCGTTCCGGGCATCAATCGACCAGACAATGTCATCGAGGCTGGAAACAATTTTGCGGCTTTGGGAACCGATCTGCCGGAGTGAATCCTGCAAGTTATCAGCCACTTTCATGGTTTGCAGAAAATCGGACTGAAGGGCAATTTCTGTGAGTGCCGAGCCTACATCATCATGCAAATCGCTGGCAATACGCACACGCATACGCTCAATTTCGATCATTTTTCTGGCCCGGTAGTAATTGTAGATGAAGTAAATGATTCCGAGCAGCGCTAAAACCATCAGGCAGAGAAACCACCACTGCAACCAAAACGGAGCTAAAATGGTGAAGCTGATTTGAGCCGTCTGGGCACTCCAGATTCCGTCATTATTGCGGGCTTTTACTTCAAAAATATAATCGCCTGAGTTCAATGCGGAATAGCGAACCGTTCGCCGCGATGTCTGCTGCCAGCCTTCACCCGAGTTTTTTAACCGGTACTTATAGGTTACCTGCTCGGGGGCTGAAAAACTGATCCCGATAAATTGAAAAGCGATATTGTGATTGTCACTGCTGATTTCAAGCTCAGGCTTCATAGAAACGAGCTCGCCGGAAACACTGATGCTTTCAATATGCACTTTGGGACCTGCCGTAGCCGGTTCAATCTTCGCAGGATTAAGCTTTGTGAGGCCGTCTACCGATCCGAACCAGAGATTGCCTTCCCGGTCTTTGAATGAAGCGCCTGCATTCATCTCGTTGGCAACCAAACCCTGGTTCTGGGTAATCAGTTTGAAAACATTATCGGGTTCTTCTGAATGAAAAGCTTGGTAATCGAATCGAATTACGCCTTTATTCGTCCCGATCCAAAAAATGCCGTTATTATCCTGTTCAATGAAATAACACACTTCGCTGGGGAGCCCGTCTTCGGGTGTAATCGTTTCAAAATTCCCATTATCAAAACGGGCAATGCCGCCAAAAGTAGCGAACCATAGATGGCCCGACTGATCCTTTAAAATATCTAAAACACCATTATTGGGCAGGCCGTCTTCTATTGAAAAAGTAGTGAATTTTCCGTCTTTCCACCGGCTTACCCCGCCATAGGTCGCAAACCAAATGGATCCGTCTGCGGTTTCAGCAATTGACATTATAATATCATTTGCCAAACCGTCTTCTTCGGTCAGCCGGGTGAATTGACCGTCTTTATACCAAAGTACTCCTTCTCCGTAAGTTCCCAGCCAGCCCCCCTCAGTAAATTCCGGTAGCAATATGGATCGTATTCTGCCGGATGGCAATTCTGTTTCATCATAATTATAAAAATTTGGAGGATCATAAATACTCAGGCCCCAGCGGGTTCCTATAAATAAACGGTTTTCTTCACCGGCTTTGGCAATATAAACTTTGTTATCAACAAGTCCGTCTGATGCATCAAATACCGTGGTTTTTCCATCATAGAATTTTACGATACCTCCTCCATAGGTGGTAACCCAGTGATTACCGGCGGTATCTTGCGTGATAGAGGTCACCATATCGTTCGGCAATCCTTCTTCTACCGTAAAATTCTGGATATGATCACCCAGAAAAAGACTAACTCCACTGCCAAAACTGCCGAACCAGATATTGCCTTCGCGATCATAAAGTGTGGCATGCATGATGCTGTTTGGCAGGCCATCCTCAACGGAATAGTTGGTAAATTTGCCCTTGGCGAAATAGCTTACTCCCTCTTCGGTGCCTATCCACAAATTTCCCCATTTATCTTCGGACAAGGATTGAACTCTATTGTTGATCAACCCGTCTTCTTCGGTATAGCAGGTAAATTTGTTATCAGCGTTGATTTTGCAAAGGCCGCCGCGCGTAGCAATCCACAAAGTGCCATCATCAGCCACCAGCAAATCCTGCAGGCGATTATCGGGAAGGCCGTTCTCGGTGGTAAAAGTGCGAAAATTGCCGCCTTCAAGTTTGGTAAGTCCGCCGCGGGTGGCAAACCAGATAATACCGGTGGCGCCTTCAACAATATCACGAACACTGTTGTCACCCATGCCGTGAATTTCACGGTATTGAGTCAAAGCATTTTTGCTGTTCAAATGCCAAACGCCCTCACCATCAGTGGCAAACCAAAATTCCCCTTGGCTGTCTTGAGTGATGTCCAGAATGATGCTCGTTTTGAGCGGCTTGAGTATTTCTAAGGTATAAATGCTGTCGGCTTTGATGACATTCACCCCGCCGCCGGTGCCTACCCAAATACGGCCTTTCTTGTCCTCAAGAAGGGAATAAATTTTGTTATTCAGAAGGCCATCTTCTGTGTAGTAGTTTTCAAACTGGATGCCGTCAAAGCGGTTCAGTCCGTAACTGGTCGCGACCCACAAATATCCTTCTTGGTCCTGCATCAAATCATTAACTACAGCCTCGCTAAGCCCTTTTTCGATGGAGTAGGTGCGAAAAGGATAAATCTGGCTATAGGAAACTTCAGAAAAGCCAAGAATTAGTAAGATTAAAGCCAAGAGTCGTTTCATGAAAAGAATAACGAGTGAAAGCTTAAAAAAATATATTAACCACAGAAACACTAAAACACGAACTTTTTGTGCTTTAGAGTTTCCGTGGTTTCTACCATTCTAAAAAAAGTCATGAAAATAAAAAAGCCCCGAAGAGTTCGGGGCTTTTTAGGAGGTCATCATGAAAAAAATGATTAACCGAGATAAGCTCTTAAAGCCGCACTTCGGTTGTGGTGACGCAGTTTTCGCAGCGCTTTTTCTTTAATTTGTCGCACGCGTTCACGGGTCAGGTCAAAACGTTCACCGATTTCTTCGAGGGTGAGTGAATGCTCGCGCCCGATTCCAAAATAGAGACGAATGACTTCCGCTTCACGACTTGTCAGTTTTGAAAGCGCCCGCTCGATTTCAACCTTGAGCGATTCACCCATTAAATCGGTATCGGGATCGGGTGTTTCTTCGTTTTCGAGCACATCCAGCAGACGGTTATCTTCGCCCTGGGCAAAAGGTGCATCAACCGAAAGATGGCGGCCGGAAATTTTGAGCGTATCGGCTACCTCAGAAACGGTCATATCCAGGCTTTCGGCAAGCTCGGCGGCGGAGGGTACCCGCTCATATTCCTGTTCAAGCTTGGAAAGCTCTTTTCCAATTTTGTTCAACGCACCGACCCGGTTCAACGGCAGGCGAACAATCCGGCTCTGCTCGGCGAGAGCCTGTAAAATTGATTGACGAATCCACCAAACTGCGTAAGAAATGAATTTGAATCCACGGGTTTCATCAAAGCGTTTAGCCGCTTTAATCAAACCTAAGTTTCCTTCATTGATGAGGTCGCCAAGAGAAAGCCCCTGGTTTTGATACTGTTTTGCCACAGAAACGACAAAACGCAGGTTTGCTTTGGTGAGATCTTCGAGAGCACGCTGGCTCCCTTTCTGAATCTCTTTGGCAAGCCTTACTTCATCTTCGGGTTGGATAAGTTTCTCTTTTCCGATCTCTTGTAAATAACGATCGAGCGATTCTGATTCTCGGGTAGAAATTCCTGAGCTTCTGGCCACGGTTTTGCTGGGTTAATTAGCATTTATGATGTATTTGATCGAATAGCAATGCGCCTGCAAGTG
Source organism: Balneolaceae bacterium (assembly GCA_035699185.1). Taxonomy (GTDB): domain Bacteria; phylum Bacteroidota; class Rhodothermia; order Balneolales; family Balneolaceae; genus Fodinibius. Next base: position 6,267 of record DASSAY010000254.1, read on the forward strand.
ATCAAATGTTGTTTAGGACAGTGTAACGATAAATATAAAAAAATGTTGTTTTAGCAATCTCTATAGTATAAGATATTTTACAGACAGTTGCGAGTGGTTAACTACACGCTTTGAGTCGTTTTTAGCATAGTTGTTCCGGGAAATTTTGCTTTTATTCCAAAAAAGTCGGCAACAGTGCATGCTACATCACTAAACGTTTTCCGGACACCTAAGTTCACCTTTTCTGTTTTTGATGAAGGAAAAACCAAAACAGGCACAAATTCCCTACTGTGGTCGGTGCTGATTGAAGTAGGATCGTTGCCATGATCTGCGGTGATGATCAGCAAATCATCATCTTTTAATTTGCTGACAATAGCCGGAACAGCGCGGTCAAATTCTTCAAGGCACCGGGCAAATCCATCGGGATCCAAGCGATGTCCGTATTTCTGATCAGTATCAATTAAATTCACGAACACAAAACTATCTTTTGCGGCTGACATCAAACTCAACAGTTGTGAAATGCCTTCCGCATTGCTTTTCGTTCGCCGGTATTGAGTGAAATATTGTTCTGCAAAAAGATCAATAATTTTACCGATGGAATAGGTTTTAATGCCTTCACTCTGCAAACGGTCCAGCAAATTATCTTCAGGGGGAGCAATGGAAAAATCATGCCGTTTGTCAGAAATACGTTCAAAATGACCCGGCTTGCCTTCAAAGGGACGAGCAATTACACGTCCCACCCCATGCTCCCCGGTCATCACTTTTTCACGTGCAAACCGGCACCATTCATAGAGGGTTGAAACGGGCGTTACATCAACATGGGCGGCAACCTGGAAAACGCTGTCAGCCGAGGTATAAACGATGGGATAGCCGGTTTCCAGATGTTCTTCTCCATAATCAGCGATGACTTCAGTACCGGAATAGGGTTTGTTAGCTAAAACCCGGGATACGCCAATTCCCTTGCAGAATGACTGAATCACTTCATCCGGAAATCCTTGTGGATAAGTGGGAAAGGGTTCTTTGAGCTGGATTCCAGCAATTTCCCAATGTCCCGTTGTGGAGTCTTTCCCGGCTGAAACTTCCCGCATTTTTCCATAAGCACAAAGTGGTTCAGCTTCTTTTGGAACTGAGGCAAGCGGAGCAATATTCCCGAGTCCCATTCTCTGCAAATTCGGCAATTTACAGCCGGTTTTTTCACACACATGGCCCAGCGTATTTTCGTTCTCATCTCCATAATCAGCGGCATCTTCCTGCGCGCCGATTCCCAGGCCGTCAATTACAATTACATAACAATTTCCCATGAGCTGAAATTAGTTAAAATAAAGGTATGTGTATAAGCGAATAGAATTCTTTCCGCAGAGAACCCATCCCGA
>DASSAY010000255.1:0-8448 GCA_035699185.1 Balneolaceae bacterium
ATCTACCGGCTCCTCCTCCACGGCCACTTCCATTGTATCCGTGTTGATGCTGATTTCATTCACATTCAAAACTTCGGCCCCGCCGCGCTGCTGACGCCGGTTTACCGCTTTAATGCGCGCGTGCAGCTCCGCCAGCTGAAACGGCTTGGTGAGATAATCGTCCGCCCCCAGTTCAAGGCCTTCAATTTTATCATCCAGCGCGTTTTTAGCTGAAATGATAATAGTGCCTGTTTGCGGGTTGATGGATTTCAGCTCGCGCAAAATTTGCAGCCCCGATCCGCCCGGCAGCATGATGTCGATTAAAACAACATCGTAGGTGTACGACATCACTTTGTCAAAAGCTTCGCGATAGCTTTTGGCATACTCGCAAATATAGCCCTCACGCTTTAAATAAGCGCGAATATTCTCCAGCAGATCTTCATTATCTTCAACTATAAGCAGTTTCATACCTCAGAACATAACAAACTTTTTTGAAGGAAAACTGAAGGTGGTTGGGAAAGAGTAGGCACAAGCGAGACGCTTGCGCCAGTGGTTTTTAGTTTTTATTTAATAGCGCGAGCGTCCCGCTCGTGATAAATAATTTACGTCTACATCTAATTCTATTATTCCCTGAAGCCCCGCATAATTTTTTGCGCTACTGTATAAATAATCTTCAGCTTTATTTACAAAGCCTGCTTTCACGGGATTTAAATGAATATAATCCAGCTTTTGCTCGAATAAGTATTCTGAACTGAGTTCTATTGGATGATAATGATGCTGCCAAAGTTGAAAATCTTTATTCGAGCCCTTTGATAAACCCGCTTTATACATCATTTCCAATATCCATTCCTTGCGGCTTTCCTGAGCATTCTTTTCAATAGTCTTTCGAAGTTCGCGAGAAGTAAAACTTTTAAAATCTCTAATAATGCTTTCAAGCTTCTTTTCCTTACGTCCCACAATTAAGTGAACATGATTAGTCATTATACAATAAGCATAAAGCAATAACCCTTTATTTTGGCGGCAATAATTCAAACTTTCAATCAGGACATTACGATATTCATTTCTTGTAAAAAGATCGATCCAATTAACAATAGTTGATGTTATGAAATAAGGACGGTTTTGATCATATATTTTATACTTTCGGCTCATTTTGATAAATGTAGTTAACAGGTTAAGAACATTATAGCTCATAAAAACTCTTGGCACAAGCGAGACGCTTGCGCCAGTGGTTTTTGTTTTGCGCCAGTAGTTTTTAGTTTTATTCATTTAATCAATAAGCAATTGGGTAAAATAAAAAGCCATCGCGCGAGCGTCTCGCTCGTGCTATGGCAATCTGCCTAAAGAAACTATTAGCCTTTAACATCGCTTTAATTATATTCATCTTAAACCAACTGCTGACCGCTGAAAACTAAAAGCAAACATGATCCTCGCCACAACACTTCCTTTTTTAACCGAGCTGGTGGCTCTTTTTGTGGTCAGTGTGATTATCGCCTACCTGTGCTATCGCTTTAAAATGGTGCCCATTGTCGGGTTTTTAATCGCCGGTGTGATTATTGGCCCCAACGCCCTGGGCTTCGTCCGTGATATGGAACTGGTGAATGTACTGGCTGAAATCGGCATCATCCTACTGCTGTTCACCATTGGCATTGAATTTAGCCTTGATAAACTGTGGCGCATAAAAAAGGCCATTTTCCTGGGAGGCGGGTTTCAGGTCATTCTCACGGTCGCGCTTGTTGCCTTCATCTGCTGGGCGTTCGGCATCAATTGGAGCAACGGCATTTACACCGGCTGTCTCGTAGCCCTCAGCAGTACGGCCATTATCCTCGGCGTGCTTAGCGATGAAGACAAAACCGATACTCCATCCGGGCAACTTTCCCTGGCGATACTCATTTTCCAGGATTTAGCCATCATTGTGATGGTGCTGCTCGTACCCATGCTGGCGGGCGAAACCCGTTCGTCCTCAAGCATCATCTGGATTCTTGCCAAAGCCGCCATGCTCATCGTACTGGTGCTCGTACTCGCCCAGCGCATCGTGCCGTGGATTCTCGAAAAAGTGGCCAAAACCCGACGTCAGGAGCTGTTTCTGCTAACCGTGGTAGCTATTTGTTTCGGGACGGCCGCCATCACCAATTTAGCGGGAGTAAGCCTTGCTTTAGGCGCTTTTTTAGCGGGACTGGTAGTGAGTGAAAGTCATTTCAGCGAGCAGGCGATCAGTGAAATCTTGCCCTTGCGAACAATCTTCAACGCGGTATTTTTCGTTTCCGTAGGCATGCTGCTCGACCTGGGCTACGTCATTCAGCATCCTTTGATTATCGTGGGAGTAGCCCTGGCCGTGGTTTTAATCAAATTTCTCATTAGTGCAGGCAGTTTGCTCGCGCTTAAAAATCCCATTCGCATTGCGGCGGCATCAGGACTGGCTCTGGCTCAAATCGGTGAATTTTCCTTCGTGCTCGAACGGGCCGGACGAGCAGCAGGCATCACCCCCGCCGGTTTTGGCGACTCCGGTTCTCAAATATTTATCGCAGTTTCCGTTTTGCTAATGATCTTCACCCCTTTTATGGTTCAAACCGGGCCGCGGGTAGGCAATTTACTGGCCGAAACTCCACTGCGTCATTTTGCCCGCGTTGCCAAAACGAATAAGCAAAAAACACCCGCTGATATATCCCTTGAGGATCATGTTATCATTATTGGGTATGGCCCGGCGGGGCGGCATCTCGTTCAGGTTTTGCGTGATACCGGTATCCCGTTTATCGTTGTTGAAATGAATCCCGAATCGGTGAAAGAGATGCAGCGGCAGAATATTCCGGCCATTTTCGGTGATGCGAGCCGGCCTTATATTCTAAATTTAGCGGCGGTAAAAAGGGCGAAACTTTGTGTGATTGCCACCAACGATCCCGGTTCAAGCCCTCGTATTATACAACAAGCCCGCCATTTGAATCCAACTCTTCAAATTATTGTCCGGTCGCGCTATTTAAGTGAGTTTGAATATTTTGAAAAAATGGGGGCTGATATCGTCGTTCCGGAGGAAATGGAAACTACGGTACGTCTTTTTTCTCATGTGTTAGGGGCTTATATGATTCCCCCGGAAGAGATTGAAAATCATATTCAAACCCTTCGCGCCCAAGATTATGGTATTGTTCGTGGCAGTATTCAAGAGGCTCACCTCATGGTACTCCAGGGACTTGATGAAGAAGGTTTGCATACACGAGCGGTAACCGTTCGAAACGGATCTCCCGCAGCCGATAAAAATTTGCAGGAATTAAATCTTCGTAATGAATATCAGCTTACTGTTTTAGCGGTAAAACGGGGTGAACAGACGATAGGCAATCCCGCCGGAGATTTTAGATTAAGAGCCGGAGACCGCTTGGTGATGGTCGCAAATGCCGAAAAGTTTGCTAAATCCGCCGACCTGTTTCGTCATTCTGCTTAAATCTGTTTTTACCACAAACCCCAGGAATTCCACTTCCATCTCTTCCAATTCCTGTTGGCGTTCAAGATCAGACTCTCCCTTAAAACGGTGACTATCCCCGTCAATTTCAATAGCCAGCAACAGATCAGGACAATAGAAATCTACAATATAGTTAGCAATCGGCTTTTGCCGGTGAAGTCGTACCCCAATTGATTTCCTTTTAGCTGGTTCCAAAGCAGCACAAGGGTGCTGTTGTTACGTAGTTTTTTGGCTAACGGTACTAAATTGGGATTATATGGAAGGACTTTTCGGTTCATATTAGAAATGATAATTGGAATTGATGAGGCTTCCAAACCCACCCCGACTCCGTAAAACCGCGGAGTCACCCCTCCAGGGAAGGGACTTATTCTTGCCGGTATTTATTTATTTCTAATTCTTTATAAGAGATAGGCGGAATTATGATTTCTGGTTAAGATGATGATTTTATAAACATAGGATGTTGAATTCCCCTCCCCGGAGGGGTGCCGGGCTTGCCGAGGCGGGGTGGGTCCGAAAAGGTCTAATCCTAATCCAAAACAGCGGTGGGTCAGAAAGGGATCTATTAAGAATCGCTTTCACCTACTGGCGCAAGCGTCCCGCTTGTGCCAAGTATAGGTTATTTATAGCAGCACGAGCGAGACGCTCGCGCTAGTGATTGCCTCGTTCCGTTCGCCTGTCCAAATTAGCAGGGAAATTCCCCCTGAGCCCCTCCCTATTCCGATTAGAAAGCAATCGGAACAAGGAGGGGAGTTAAAAAACAAAGCGGATTCAAAAGTCCCTCCTTGTCGCGTGGTTTTCGTCCCGAGAATTCGGGAGGAGGGATTTAGGGTGGGTCCGAACAGAGTAATTGCTGGAGGGCAAGGGACTTTAGGTACGAGCGGGACGCTCGCACCAGTAGGAGTTATTTTCTAGTTCCGTCGTTCCACGGCGGAACTTAAACTGGCGCAAGCGTCTCGCTTGTACTCTTACTCCTTCACACTGCCGCCTCGCTTCGAATCGTTGCGCATAAGGCCTCAAAAGCCTCATCTTTTGTTACATAAGCTGAAGCTCCGGCACTTCGCATATCCTGAATAACCTCCTTGCGGCCATGCAGTGATAAACCGATAATATGTATATCCGGTAGAGCGGATTTAATCTTTTTGGTAGCCTGAATGCCGTCCATCTTGGGCATATTGACATCCATAACAATTACATCGGGAGAAGTTTCACGGGCAGATTTAATAGCTTCTTTGCCATCAGATGCCTCCGCTATAATCATCAGATCATCCTCTTCTTCAATGATCTTTCGAAGCCCTTTACGAATCATTTCTTGATCATCTACCAGCAGAATGCTAATTTTTTGTTGCTTTGTTGCTTTGGGCGGTTTGGGCGGTTTGGGCGGTTTGGGCGGTTTGCTCCTCCTTCATCGGAGCAAAGAGAATAGCCTTTGTTCCTTTTCCGGGTGCAGAATTAATTTCCAGTTCACCCCCGAGCAGGTCCATCCGCTCTCCTATATTGAAAAGCCCAAATTGACCTCCATCGTCTGTAGTTGAAGCCTGTTCGATTTTTTCGGAGTTGAATCCCTTGCCCCGGTCCTCAACTGTAATTTGCATCTGTTTATCCAGTCGCGACAGAACTACACGAGCTTGTTTTACATTAGCATGTTTAACGACATTAAAAAGTAATTCCCTCACACATTCCATGAGTATCGTTTGAGTTTCTTCACTTAACGGTTTAGGCCGGCCGTCATCTTCGATGGTAACATCAAGATTATATCGTTTCATCTTTTGTGCCACCCAAGTTACAAGCGCCCCCAAATCTTCTTTATTGAGTGAAGGGGGCGGTTTTAGATCCGACATGAGTTCGCGGGTATAGGTGATGGCTTTATCCAGCAAATCTTTTACCTCATCCGGCGCGGCTTGATCAGAGTGTTGATTCTTTTGTACGGCAGCAAGTTTCATTTTAGCTACCGCAAGAATCTGGCCCAGATTATCATGAAGCTCGGTGGCCAGGCGCCTCCGCTCTTGTTCCTTAGCCTTACTTAATTGGGATGCTAATGACCGAAGCTGGCCTTGATAAGACAGCAGAGCTGATGTTCGTTCTTCAACCCGTTCTTCGAGTGATTCATTTAGTTTTCGCAGTTCTTCTTGCTCCTGATCGCGTTCAAAAGCGATAGACGCTATATCGGAGCCGAATTCAGCTAACTGTTGTTCCCGTTCATTCGGCTTTCGCGGCTCATCGAAACAGAGCATGAATGACGCTTTGGGTTTGCCGTCCGGTCCGGTAACAGGAGTCAAATAGCAGGCCAGCACATGATGCTTGATACACAAGTCGCGCCAGGGTTTCGGCCACCTTTCATCATTTTTAATGTCTTCGCTGGTGATGCTTATTCCATGATATATCGGCTCGGCTAACATCCCGGCGGTAAGATGATCAATGGGGGCATTTTTGAATTCATGAACGAACAATGATTGAAGATCAGGGGCGATCGGGCGAGGAGTGGATGGATTTTGAGAATCAGCCAAAAGGATACCGGCTCGTACACCGGGATTCAGCCGCGGCACCGCTCGACACAGGGCTGAAAGGCATTCTTCGAGGGACTGTCCTGTTGCAATGAGCCTCAGCAAGTTTTTTTGCTCGGCTAATAACTGTTCGTTGCGTTCCTTAGTAGTATTAGCACCATTTAGCTCACTCTTAGCCATAAATATTTACTTTGTTGTTTTAAGCTATTAGTTAGCTTATTAATAAAACAACTATCAATGAACTAACTTATTGTTAAAAAGTCTTGGTAATAGCCTTCAAATAAAGCTTAAGGTTTGAAAAAATCATTTTAAAAGCAAACCTATGTTTTATATCTACCACTAAAACACGGAAACACTAAAAAGGTTTTTTCCGTGCTTTTAGTGTTTTTGTGGTGATCAAAAAATACTTGCATTTATTGAGGTTCAATAGTTATATTAATCGTAAAACTACGATATACGATTATGGCACTTACAAAAGCAATATTGTTTGATGAAAAACAAAAGCGAATTGCTGATTTAGCAAAAGCGCTGGCACATCCCGCTCGCATCGCCATTTTGGAGCTGCTTGCTGATCGGGCTACCTGCATTTGTGGTGACATCACCCATGAACTGCCGCTGGCGCAATCGACCATTTCGCAGCATCTCAAAGCGCTGAAGAAATCGGGCATTATCAAAGGCGAAGTGGATGGAGTGCGCACCTGCTATTGTCTGGATGAGGAGACCGTCAGCGAATTCGAGGAAATCATCACCCGTTTTGCCGGAAAACTTAAAACTTCAACTGCTGAAAACTGCTGCTAAGGAAAGCCATCTTCCCTCGAGGGGAGACGATCACCTTCAGTTGTTTCTGAGGGTGATCTGAGGGGTGTCCGAACTATCAATTCTTGAACACCTCCCGCCCACATTCCGAAACTCGCGGAATGGGCACCCTCCTCAAGGAGGGATGTCTCCTAATCGAACTTATATTACTTTAATTCCTAACTTTGATAAAATCATGAAAACAAAATTTAAATCTCCCGAAGAACTGAAACAGGCTGTTAAAGAAAAATATGCACAAATAAGCGAGCAGCCTAAATCAGAAAATGAAGGTTCCTGTTGCGGTTCAGGCTGTGGCTGTGAAACAGTTGATTACGCTGTTTTTGCTGATGATTATTCTACCATTGAAGGCTACGATCAAGATGCCGATTTAGGCCTCGGTTGTGGTTTACCTACCGAATTTGCTCATATCTCAAAAGGCGACACGGTGGTTGATTTGGGATCGGGCGCAGGGAACGATTGCTTTGTCGCCCGCCAGCTAACGGGCGAAGAAGGACGAGTGATCGGCCTTGATATGACCGAAAAAATGATCGAAAAAGCCCGGAAAAATGCCGCTAAACTCGGTTATGAAAATGTGGAATTCATTTTAGGTGATATTGAAGCCATGTCCCTTGAAAATAACATTGCTGATGTTGCTGTAAGCAATTGTGTGCTCAACCTGGTGCCTGACAAGCAGCAAGCGTTTGCAGAAACGTACCGAATTCTAAAGCCCGGCGGACATTTTAGTATTTCTGATGTCGTTACTTCCGGCGATCTCCCCGAGCCCCTGAAAGAAGATGCCGAGATGTATGCGGGCTGTGTTTCCGGTGCTATTAATCGCGATGAATACCTGGCTATAGTTAAAAAAGTCGGATTTAAAAACCTGAAGGTGCAAAAGGAACGGAAAATTGATTTGCCGGATGAGATCCTTTCGAAATATTTATCGGATGATGAAATGCAGGATTTCAAAGAATCGAAAATCGGCATATTCAGCATCACTCTTTATGCTGAGAAGCCGTAATGTAAATGACCTTTCAGGTTTTTGAAAATCTGAAAGGCTTATCTCAATCATGAAAATAGCCCTTTTCAGTGACATTCACGCCAATTTGCCCGCTTTTGAAGCGGTATTGAATGATATTGGACAAAGAAAGCATGATGCCACCTATTGCCTTGGTGATCTGGTAGGCTATGCGCCATGGCCGAACGAAGTTGTTGAAACAATCCGTGATCAGAGAATTCCAACTATCGCTGGTAATTATGATTACGGAGTGGGACGCAACAGCGACGACTGCGGTTGTGCCTATCAAACCGAAGAAGATGAAACGCGGGGCGCGCAATCTATTGCTTTCACGAATGAGGTTATCAGTGAAGACAATCGCTCGTATCTCAGAAGCTTGTCCTCCCATATTCGACTGGAGTTCACAGCTCCAAACGGTTTGAATTCCCTCCTGATGGTGCATGGAAGTCCGCGCAAGATCAATGAGTATCTTTTTGAAGACCGCCCCGATAAAAGTTTCACCCGGATGATGGAGAAGGCCAACGCAAATATTCTGGTATTCGGGCATACTCACAAACCTTTTCATAAAGCCTTATCAGCCGGAGAAAGATACTATCATGCTATTAACATTGGTTCGGTTGGAAAACCAAAAGACGGTGATCCCCGCGCTTGTTACGCAATGCTTGAGTGGGAAGGTGAATTAAGTTTTATCGATCCTGATTCGCTTAAAG
>DASSAY010000256.1:0-2661 GCA_035699185.1 Balneolaceae bacterium
TCCTGAGTATCAGGATGTTCTTTTTTCCCAACGATAACAATTTCTTGCGCTTTAGCCGTTGTGAAATCTATACTCAGCAGGGCAAAACCAAATCCCGTTGGCGCTTTCCGAATATCCGTTGAAAATAACTGATTCATTTCATCGGCCATTTCTTCCCATTTTGTTTGGCCGGTTAACCGTCCCAATCGAAGCAAATTCATCATTGCTACAGAGTTGCTGCTGGGCAGGGCACCATCATAAATTTCTTTCTTACGGCCCAGCAATTGTTCATCTGATTCGGGCGTGAAATAAAAACCGCCCTTTTCACGATCCCAAAACTGATCTATAAATTTTTGATTCAGCTTCACGGCTTGCTGCAAATATCGGGATTCAAAAGTGGCTTCATAAAGCTCAATAAGTCCCCAGATTAAAAAGGCGTAATCATCGGCGTGAGCGTTAATAGCCACATCGCCATTGCGCCAGCGATGTTTTAATTCATCATTTTTATCCATCAATTGGGCTGAAATAAATGTAAAACATCTCTTCGCTTGTTCAACATATTCTTCATTCTGGAAAGCCCGTCCCGCCTTTGCCAAGGCCGCGATCATCAAGCCGTTCCAGTCAATAAGAATTTTATCATCCAAAAGAGGGTGAACCCTTTTCTCCCGGACTTTAAGCAGCTTTTTGCAAATAGGCTTCAGGCTTGATTGTAGTTCGCGAACTTGCATATCTCGTTCCTTCGAAAGCGCGGCGAGTGATTTTTGCAGATGCGGAATATTTTTCCCGGTTCGGCGCCCCGTTGCTTCATCTTCGTAATTACCCGCTTTGATAAGGTTATATACTTCAATCGCCAGTTCTGCTTCGGCTGCCGGCAAAGCTTCTCTAATTTCTTCTATAGTCCACACATAAAATTTGCCTTCCTTGCCTTCGCTGTCGGCATCTTCAGCGGAATAAAATCCACCGCTCTCATCCTGCATTTTACGCTTCAGATAAGTGATGATTTCATCGGCGGTCGTTTTAAAGAAATCGTTCTGCGTAAGCTGCCAGGCTTCGGTATAAATCAGCAAGAGCATGGCCTGGTCGTAAAGCATTTTCTCGAAGTGAGGCACCAGCCATTTTCGATCGGTTGAATAGCGGTGAAAGCCAAAGCCGATTTGATCAAATATACCGCCCATGCGCATTTGAACCAGCGTTTTTTCAGCCATTTCAAGCGCTTTTGAGCTTTCGTTTTGTCCCGCATAGCGAAGCAGCAACATCAGGTTTTGGGGTGATGGAAATTTAGGCGCGGAACCGAAGCCGCCGTATTGCTCATCAAACTGCCGTTCATATTGATTGAAGGCTTCGTCCAGAATATCATTCTGCAATCGGTCACCTGATTCAAAAGAAGTGGATTTTTGAAAAGCGTCTATAATTTCGCTTGAAGACTGTGTGATTTTCTCCGGCTCATTCTGCCAGATATTCGAAAGCCAGGGGATGAGCTCTCGCATTCCGGGACGTCCGTGCCGTTCACTTTTTGGGATGTAGGTGGCGGCATAAAAGGGTTTTTTGTCCGGTGTGAGCAAAACGTTCAGCGGCCAGCCGCCGCTTCCGGTCAGCATCTGGCAGACCAGCATATAGGTGTTGTCGATATCGGGACGTTCTTCGCGATCAACCTTGATGTTTACGAAGGCATCATTCATCAACTCGGCAATTTCTTCATCCTCGAACGATTCATGCGCCATCACATGGCACCAGTGGCAGGTAGCGTAACCGATGGACAGGAAAACGGGCTTATTCTCGCGACGTGCTTTTTCAAAAGCTTCATCATCCCACGGGTACCAGTCAACCGGATTCTCAGCATGTTGCAAAAGGTAGGGACTTGATTCCTTAGCGAGTTTATTTTGATGATTATCTGAAGCCATACTTTCGAGTATTGGGAAGATTAAACCTCCCCTTCAAGGGAGACGATCTAATGGAGTTACTTCTCCATTAGATCCGAGGGGTGTCCTGCAATGTCGCAGTCAAAACCTCTTACTATAATCAACCAGGAATCGTTCATATTCCTCATTCAGCAGGGGAGAAGAGATTAAAAAATCGGCCGAGGCGCGGTTACTGGCGGTGGGAATATTATAGAGAACGGCGATGCGCAAAATAGCTTTCACATCCACATCATGGGGCTGGGCCTGGAGCGGATCCCAAAAGAAAAACATGATATCAATTTTGTTCTCGGCAATGGCGGCGCCGATTTGCAGATCACCGCCAAGAGGGCCACTTTTGAAGCAAGAGACGTTAAGGCCCACTTCCTCAGAAATTCTTTTGCCCGTAGTACCTGTACCGAATAAATTATGTCTCGAAAGCGAGCCTTGGTTAAACTCGCACCAGTCGATCAAATCCGCTTTGCGATGATCGTGGGCAATGAGCGCAATATTCTTCTTCTTTTTCATCATTTCAGAACTGTGGGCAATGGGCGGGTCGGAATCTTTATAACTCATATTTCTTTAATTTAAAGTGGAATGGTTGACGCTTCAAACAGGGCATCAAAGCTGTAACACAAAGCTACACAAAGGAATCACAAAGTACCACTAAGGTATGAACTTTGTGACACTTTGAGCCCCTTTAGGAAACTTAGTGTAACTAAAAAAGTAATTTATGGATGATTTAACTTCGTTAATTAGTGAGCTATGCTTTATATTTACCATCTTT
>DASSAY010000257.1:0-5546 GCA_035699185.1 Balneolaceae bacterium
CGGTTGACATCATTCCAACCCCTAAACCCGCAATAATATTGGTAGCGGAACCGGTCATCGATTGCTGGGCGATCGATTTAACCGGTTTGGTTCCCGTTCCGGTATAATATTCAGTAATCAAACCGATAAGCAGTCCGGCAGCTAAGCCGATAATGGTAGCCCAAAACACGCCGTTAGGAGTGAATTCTACTCCGCCAAAAGTCCAGCTTTCAGGTAGCATCCAATTAATGATCAGGTAAGAAGCAACCAGCATCACACCGGCAGAAATAAATTCACCCATGTTAAGGGCCTTTTGTGGGTTTCCGCCTTCTTTTACTTTTACAAAGAAGGTTCCCAAAATAGAAGTAAGAATTCCAGTTCCGGCAAGTACAAGGGGAAGCAGGACAGCAGAAAGGCCGTTAAATGCATCGGTCCAGGCGCCACCTCCTGCGAGGGTAGCATCGGCCATAAACACGGCTCCAAGAACCATAGCACCGACAATGGATCCTACATAAGATTCAAAAAGGTCAGCACCCATTCCGGCAACATCCCCCACATTGTCACCAACGTTATCGGCGATGGTAGCGGGATTAAGCGGATGATCTTCCGGAATTCCGGCTTCAACCTTACCCACAAGGTCAGCGCCCACATCGGCTGCTTTGGTGTAAATTCCGCCGCCTACACGGGCAAAAAGGGCAATAGATGAAGCCCCGAAAGAGAAGCCGGTAATCACGGCCAACACTTTGTTGATGCTGCCAACATCAGCTCCGAATAATCCTTCATAAAAAATAAATAGAATACCTAAACCTAAAACGCCAAGGCCTACGACGCCGAGACCCATAACGGATCCACCGGCAAAAGCAATATTCAATCCTTTTCCAAGGCTCTCGCGGCTTGCCTGGGTGGTGCGGACATTTGCTTTAGTGGCTACTTTCATGCCAATAAAACCGGCAAGTGCCGAACAGAAGGCTCCTAAAATAAAGGAGACAGAAATGAGCCATGAAGAACTTTCAGCATCGGCCGACCAGCCTAAAAGAATGGCAACGCAGATAACAAAAACGGCAAGCACTTTGTATTCAGCCTTTAGAAAAGCCATTGCGCCTTTTGCAATGTGCGAACTTATTTTAGCCATTTTGTCGGTTCCGACATCTTGCTTGCCCACCCACGATGATTTTATAAAGGTGTACAGCAAGCCGAGGGCTCCCGCAATCGGAATCAGATATAGTATTAAGGTATCCATGTCAACGTTTTAGATTATGTGTAAGCGTTAGTAGATTAATTGAATGTATTCATGGCCTGATCGATGCCTTCTCTAATAAAACAATATGCGGCATCAACGGCTTTATCCAGGGCAGGTTCAATTGCTTTTCGTTCTTCTTTAGAGAAAGGGGAGAGTACATGGTTGATTTGATGTCCCTTTGGGAAATCATTACCGATCCCGATTCGTAAACGCGGAAAAGCATCTGTACCTAATTTTTGGATAATGTCTTTAACTCCATTATGTCCGCCGGCACTGCCTTGGGGACGCAGCCGGATGGAGCCAAGCTCCAGATCCAGGTCGTCGTAGCAAATGAGGCAGTTTTCAACGTCTTCTTTATACCAGTTTAAAACTTGCTGAACGGCATCCCCGCTGTTATTCATGTAGGTTGTCGGCTTCACCAAATAAACAGCATGGCCTGCGTGGTTTCCCTTGCCTGCGTAAAACGGGCCTTTGCCCGATCTAAGGTTGACCGACATGGATCGCGCCAGGTTATCAACCAAATCAAAACCGATATTATGGCGGCTTCCGGCATATTTGCTTCCGGGATTTCCCAGTCCTACAATTACAGACATAAAGCACCTACACCGGTTTGATCAACAGATTTATTCGGTTGATTCTTCTTCGCCACCTTCTTCGGTACCTTCTGCTCCTTCCGCTTCTTCGCCTTCTTCGGGCTCGGCTCCTTCTTCGAGCTCTTCTTCGCTTGGCATTTCGGTGGTAAGTGCAGATGTAAGCTGTTCTTCGGTTTTTGGCGGACGAATGGTCACAAGCGTTCTGCTAAGATCGTCAAGCGGGGTGATGCCTTCAAGTTCGAGGTCCCGAACGTGCAGCGAATCACCGATTGCAAGACCGCTGATATCAATCGCGTAAACGCCCGGAATTCTATCGGGGGTAACACGAATGCGAAGAATATGCATCGGTTGGAAAATGCGTCCGCCGCCTTCGGTAACGCCAATAGGCGTGCCTTCTAAGTGAATGGGCACACTGAGTGTTACTTGATGATCATCGGAAAGCACATAAAAATCAACATGCACGGGACGATCACTCAGTGGGTGAAATTCGGTTTTCTTGAGCAACGTTCTGTAGGTTTCGCCGTCAATGCTTAATTCTATAATCTGGCGTTTGCTTACCGATAAAATTTTCTCAAACTCAAGTTCATCTATTGAGAAATAAACATTTTCGTCAATTTCTGGTCCGTAGAGAACACTTGGAACACGTTCGGCATCACGCAATGCGTCTGCGGCTTTACGGCCTGTTTTTCGTTTTTTTCCTGCTAAATTTACAACTTCTGGAGTAGTCATGGTTTATATAGGGTTATTTTTACCACTAAAGCACTAAAATCACTAAAGTTAATATATTGTGCTTTTTGTGTTTTTGTGGTTACTCATTCAATCATCAAAAAGTGCACTTATCGTATCGTTGGTGTGGATACGTTGTATAGCTTCGGCAAAAATGCCTGCTACGCTCAATACCTTAATTTTGCTTGAAGGTTTGCGAAGCGGAACTGTATCCGTAACCAGTAATTCATCAATCGGCGAATCTTCAATTCGCTGGTAAGCCGGGCCCGATAAAATGGGATGCGTACAGGTTGCGGTGATGTTTAAGGCTCCGCGTTCTTTGAGTGCCGAAGCCGCGTTTGTAAGCGTGCCGGCGGTGTCGATCAGGTCATCAACAATAAGTATGTTTTTGCCCTTTACTTCACCAATAATATTCATCACCTCGGCTACATTTTGTTTGGGCCGGCGTTTGTCAATAAAAGCGAGTTTGGCCCCTAATCGTTTGGCGTATGCCCGCGACATTTTTAAACTGCCCACATCGGGTGCTACCACAACCAGGTTTTCTATCGGATTATTATTAAAATGATCAATAAAAAGCCGGCTGGCATATAAATGATCAACCGGGATGTCAAAAAAACCTTGAATCTGGGCCGCATGTAAATCCATTGTGAGGATGCGGTCTGCTCCGGCTTCGGTCAATAAATTGGCCATCAGTTTTGACGCGATGGAAACCCGGGGTTGATCTTTGCGATCTTGCCGGGCATAACCAAAATAAGGAATAACCGCCGTGACTCTTTTTGCAGATGCGCGTTTTGCGGCATCCAGCATCAACAAAAGCTCTATAATATTATTTCCGGGAGGCGGGGTCGACTGAACCACAAAAATATCTTCGCCCCGGATGCTCTGTTCATACTTCACGTAGAGCTCTCCGTCTGAAAAAGGCTTGATGGTTATTTTACCCAAACTGGTGCCATATTTCTCGGCAATAGCGCGCGATAAAGCAAGGTTGCTGCGTCCGGCAAATATGGCAAGGGGTGTATCCAACGAAGCGAATTCAGGATTTAGAATAAAAGAAAAGGATGGCTTTACAGTCATCCTTTATGTGGTTGCCCGGGGAGGATTCGAACCCCCACTGACGGTACCAAAAACCGCTGTCCTGCCATTAGACGACCGGGCAATAAGCTCTTTTTAAACAGATTCAGATAATATGAATTTACCAATTTCTAATCAAGAAGAAATTGCACTTTTAAATACCTTGCAGTTCTGGCATTGTTTGGGGCGGCAATACTCTCTAAGCTGAAAAACAGTGCCTAAAGTATTGCTGTAGAGTGAAGGAGGTAAACTTGTGTTTTCTAAAAGCTTTAGCAGCGATGGCGGCAGCGGAACGCGGTGTGTGCGCCACAGATCCCAGGCCCGGCTTTTGATTCTTTCAGATAGAAATAGATTACCGAGGGAGTAGAGTGCAGGCAGAAAAACGGTGCCGAATAAAATAGCACTGCGTTCGCGGCCTAAAGACGGACTTATGGTAATAGAATTTGTAAGTTCTTTCCACAAAACTTTAGGATCATCCTTTAGCCATTGTTCGAACGGAAGGTTGCCAATATGCCACAAACAATCGGCGGCTTGCTGAATTCTGGGCAGCGGATGATTACCGGGGCGGCATCCTTTATGTTTCCAGCTGGAGTTAGCCGGATTGTCTGCTTTTATTTCTGAAATAGCGATCGCCTGTTTTCTCAGTTCTTGAGCCGATGAAATTTCTTTGAGCCGCGGCAAAAGTTCATGAGCCAGCTTTTGCATGGGGGCACGGTTATGAGCGATGCCTAAACCATCGAAAAGGGCAATAGTGAACATTTTCTGCCAGGCTTTTGCAGGGGGAAGGGCAGGATCATAAAATTCGAGCAGGTCATCAACCTTCTGCTCAAAATACTCTTTATGAGCTTTTTCAAGCTGGCGTTCGAAGGCTTTTTCTGAAATAAAGGAAAGATGGCCGGCACATGGCAGTTGTGGATTCGAAAAATAATGCTCCAAAAAAGATTGAAGAGGCTTTGAAATAAAAGAGGAGAGACAAAGCGTGGGTATGGAACCCCCGTTTTTTCGATGAATGGTTTTAGTGGTTTCATCAAAAACCACATGCAACACCACATTGCCAAAGTTTGGATCATTTTGATGACCGTGAGCATGCCAGTCTGCAAACTTCCAGTGAATTTCTACATCCCCGAACCAACGCAGTTTACCTATAGATATTTCTGCATTCTTAAAATCAGGGCCGTCTGATTGGTTATAAGTTCCGGGCTGATGAATCTTGATTACTTCACCGTGCGAAGTATGCAGGTTCTGATAATCGAAATGCAGTGTTTCCCAGATCCAGTGGAGCAGCCCTTCGTGGTATGAGCGCCGGTACTTATCCATGGAAAAGGTGGCGGTCGCTGAGATTTATATGCTCGGTAGCCTCATAAAAATCGGGGATAGAACGCTTCAGGCCGTTGTGGAAATTTTGATGCAGTTTATGAAATTCTTTACTGCTTTTACCGGCCGCGATTTTACGATAATTATCAACCCGCTGGCCTAAATCGGATGCTTGTTTTGAAAGCCAGGCACGATTTCCGGCTCCTTTTTTAGGAGCAAACAGCAAGCCGGCTGCAACACCACCAACGAATGAAGCGGTAGCGATAAGAATAGGTGTAATATTAGATTCTTTGGTCATAAGCTTCTCTCTTTTTTTTATATTAAAATGTAATGTTCGTTATTACGCAGTAAGTTACAAATGCTATTCGTTTTTTTAAATTAAAGTTAAGATAAATTTTTTTAACACTCTGATTATGAACAATGATATGGTTTTAATGAGTGCAAATCGGATTGAGCGATCCATCAAGCGGATAGCTTGTGAAATATCCGAGGCTCATACAGCCGGTATACATCTTATACTCTTTGGAATCGAAGAAAGAGGTTTCGCGGTGGCTTGCATGCTGGAAGATCAGCTGTCATTGCTCGGTAAGCAGGTTGAAACGATTCACTTACCAAAGGAGCAC